>NZ_VMKU01000072.1:0-30644 GCF_013276315.1 Streptococcus sp. 2741
CAACCTGCGGCTAGTTTCCTAGTTTGTTCTTTGATTTTCATTGAGTATCAGATGAATTTCTTGGTTGTGGCTAAAAAATATGCTACACTATCAATATGAAAATTTTAATCCCTACAGCAAAAGAAATGAACACAGACTTGCCGAGTATCGAGGCAACACCTTTAATACCAGAAAGTCAGGCCGTGCTGGATGCCTTGGCCCTCTATTCTGCTAGTCAATTGGAGAGTTTTTATAAGGTATCAGCCGAGAAGGCTGCGGAAGAATGTCAAAATATCCAAGCTTTGAAAAGGCAAACTGCTCAACACTACCCAGCTCTTAAACTTTTTGATGGGCTTATGTACCGCCATATCAAGCGAGATAAGTTGACCGAGGCGGAACAAGCCTATCTTGAAAATCATGTCTTTATTACTTCGGCTTTGTACGGTGTCGTTCCAGCCTTGTCATCTATGGCCCCTCACCGTTTGGACTTTTTGATGAAGTTAAAAGTCGCTGGTAAGACTTTAAAGAGTCATTGGAAGGCAGCCTATGATGAAGCTGTGAAGCAGGAAGAAGTGATTTTCTCCCTCTTGTCGTCCGAGTTTGAGACGGTATTTTCTAAGGAAATCAGAGAAAAAATGGTGATCTTCAAATTTATGGAGGATAGAGGCGGTCAGCTGAAAATTCACTCAACCATTTCCAAGAAAGCGCGTGGTGCCTTCCTGACAGCCCTGATAGAAAATCAAGTACAGACGGTGGAGGAAGCTCGTCGCTTAAGCTTTGCAGGATTTACCTACCGAGAAGATCTGTCCCAGCCACAGGAATTGGTTTTTGTTAAGGAAGTATAGAAATCAGATATTTTGTATTTGGCAATATGTATCATCAGCTATTTTAGTTTATAAATGAAAAAAAGCGAACAAGCTAGTCTTCTGAGTGTCAGAAAAGTAGTCTTGTTCGCTTTTATTATATTAGTTACTTGATAGCATTGACCAAGTCTTCCGCTTGTTTTTCAAGTGAGCTTAGGACTGTTTCTTCAAGAACCAATTTTCCGTCTGCCCAAGCAGAGTCATTAACACGTGCAGCAGTGAAATCACCAACGCCTTGTGTACGGATAAATGGCAAGAGGTCTTTGTAGATAGCGAAAAGTTGATCGTGCCCTGCATTGGCTACAGATGATACGGTGACAAACTTGTCTTGAAGGGCAGAAACGCCACGTGTATCAGACAAGTCAAGGGCACGAGATAGCCAGTCAAGCAAGTTTTTCACTGTACCAGGGATAGAGAAGTTGTAGACTGGAGAGAAAATCCAGATAGCATCCGCAACGAGAACTGCTTCACGAGCAGCAGCTACAGCTGGATGTGTTGGAACTTCCAAATCTTGACTGAAGAGAGGAAGGGCTGAATAATCAAGGTAGCTAACTTCCGCTTTACCAGCAAGTGCTTTCTCAGCTTCGAGCGCCATTTGGTGGTTGAAAGAACCTTGACGTAGTGATCCGACGATAAATAATACTTTTTTAGACATGATGTGTCTCCTTTTTCTTAAAATTTCGAGAATTCTCTCGTTGTTATAAAATATATTACAACAAAGCAAAACAACTTGCAAGAAATTTGCTCAGAGTTTATTTGAAAATTGTAAAATTTCGGAAACTCTAGTCATTTGTGACTGAAAAAGTAAGAACTGTTTCACTTTCAAAATCGGTTTTGTTTGAAGGAAGAAATAAAGTGCGATTGTTCTTGCATTCACTTGTAATAAAGCCCAATAGATGGTAAAATAGACGAGTGAAAAAAAGACAAAACAAAGTAAAAAATAATCTACTGTGGCAGTATGGTCTAGGGATGACGATTTTGTTTGTGGTTATCAGTGCTTCCTTTCTGTATCTAGTGTTTCTGAGTATGAAACCTTATCAAACAGCTAAAAGTGAAGGAGAAAAATTAGCTCAGCAGTATGCAGGATTAGAGCAGGCTGATCAGGTTGACTTATACAATGGCTTGGAATCCTATTATAGCGTTCTTGGCCGTAATAAAAAACAAGAAGCACTTGCTGTCCTGATTGGAAAAGATGACCACAAGATTTACGTTTATCAGCTAAATCAAGGTGTTTCACAAGAAAAAGCAGAAGCTGTTTCGAAGGAAAAAGGAGCTGGCGAGATTGACAAGATTACCTTTGGCCGTTATCAAGACAAACCAATCTGGGAAGTCAAGTCAGGCTCTGATTTTTATCTAGTAGATTTTGAAACAGGAGTATTGGTCAATAAGGAGGGCCTATGAAACTATCCAACCGTGTTTTAGAAATGGAAGAAAGTGTGACCTTGGCTGCTGGAGCTCGTGCCAAAGCACTCAAGTCTGAGGGAAGAGATATCCTGTCTCTAACCTTGGGTGAGCCAGATTTCACTACTCCAAAAAATATCCAAGATGCCGCCATTGCATCGATTCGAGATGGGCGTGCTTCTTTTTATACAGTAACCTCAGGCCTGCCAGAGCTCAAGGCAGCGGTCAATACTTACTTTGAACGCTTTTACGGCTATTCTGTAGCACCAAATCAAGTGACAGTCGCTGCTGGAGCCAAATATTCTCTCTATACCTTCTTTATGGCTGTGGTCAATCCAGGTGATGAAGTTATCATCCCAACCCCCTACTGGGTAAGCTATGGAGACCAGGTCAAGATGGCAGAAGGTGTGCCAGTCTTTGTTCCTGCTAAGGAAGATAATCACTTTAAGGTGACCGTAGAGCAGTTAGAAGCAGCTCGCACAGACAAGACCAAGGTTTTGGTGCTGAATTCGCCATCCAATCCGACAGGTATGATTTACACCCGTGAGGAACTCTTGGCAATCGGAAACTGGGCTGTAGAAAAGGATATTCTCATTCTAGCAGATGATATCTATGGGCGCTTGGTCTATAATGGTCATGAGTTCACACCGATTTCTAGCCTATCTGAGGCAATTCGCAAGCAAACAGTGGTCATCAATGGAGTGTCTAAAATCTATGCCATGACAGGTTGGCGGATTGGCTATGCCGTTGGAGAAGCAAACATTATTGCTGCCATGTCCAAGATTGCAGGTCAAACAACTTCGAATCCGTCAGCAGTAGCCCAGTATGCAGCAGTTGAGGCTCTATCAGGTGAGCAAGATACTGTAGAAAGCATGCGTCAGGCTTTTGAGGAACGTCTCAATACCATCTATCCCCTTCTTGCTGAGGTGCCAGGATTTGAAGTGCTCAAACCGCAAGGAGCTTTCTATCTCTTCCCAAATGTCAAAAAAGCTATGGAGATGAAAGGCTATACAGATGTGACAGATTTTACAACCGCTATCCTAGAAGAAGCCGAAGTGGCCTTGGTAACAGGAGCAGGATTCGGAGCACCAGAAAATGTCCGCCTCAGCTATGCGACAGACCTAGACACGCTTAAAGAAGCAGTTAAACGCTTGAAAGCATTTATGGGTAGTGAGAATGATTGATCATTTTGAGATTAAGGTAAAGGATTTACAAATTTCAGAAGGATTTTATAAGAGTTTTCTCGCTCCTTTGGGCTATAAATTGGCTTTTAAGACTAGTTCTCTAATCAGTTTTCTTGCCCCGAACAGCCCTCATCCTGGTGGTGATTTTTGGCTGGCTCAGGGGACACAAGATCCTATTCACTTTGCTTTTTTAGCAGAAAATAAGGAAGAAGTTCAGGCTTGTTATGAGGCTGGTTTAGAGGCAGGTGGGCGAGACAATGGGGCTCCTGGTTATCGCAGTGAGCATCCGATTTACTACGCTGCTTTTGTGATTGACCCAGATGGGAACAATATAGAAGTGGTTTGCCATAAAGAATAAAAAAGAAAAAGGAAAAATAATGACAAAACGTGTAACGATTATTGATGTAAAAGACTATGTTGGTCAGGAAGTGACGATTGGCGCTTGGGTTGCCAACAAATCAGGAAAAGGGAAAATCGCCTTCTTGCAATTGCGTGATGGAACAGCCTTCTTTCAAGGTGTAGCCTTTAAACCAAACTTTGTCGAAAAATTTGGTGAAGAAGTAGGACTTGAGAAGTTTGATGTTATCAAACGCTTGAGCCAAGAAACGTCTGTCTATGTGACAGGTATTGTCAAAGAGGACGAACGTTCTAAATTTGGCTATGAGTTGGACATCACAGACATCGAAGTGATCGGTGAATCTCAAGACTACCCAATCACACCAAAAGAACATGGTACAGACTTCTTGATGGACAACCGTCACTTGTGGCTTCGCTCTCGTAAGCAAGTAGCGGTGATGCAAATCCGTAACGCTATTATCCATGCAACTTATGAGTTCTTTGACAAGAACGGTTTCATGAAATTTGACAGCCCAATTCTTTCAGGAAATGCGGCAGAAGATTCAACAGAACTCTTTGAAACGGACTACTTCGGAACGCCAGCCTACTTGAGCCAATCAGGTCAGCTTTACCTAGAAGCAGGTGCTATGGCTCTTGGTCGTGTCTTTGACTTTGGTCCAGTTTTCCGTGCTGAAAAATCAAAAACGCGCCGTCACTTGACCGAGTTCTGGATGATGGATGCAGAGTACTCATACTTGACACATGATGAGTCGCTTGACTTGCAAGAAGCTTATGTGAAAGCTCTTCTACAAGGTGTTCTTGACCGTGCGCCTCAAGCCTTGGAAACCTTGGAACGTGATACAGAGCTCTTGAAACGCTACATTGCAGAGCCATTCAAACGTATCACTTACGATCAAGCCATTGACCTCTTGCAAGAACATGAGAATGATGAAGACGCTGACTACGAACATCTTGAGCATGGTGATGACTTTGGTTCACCACATGAAACTTGGATTTCAAACCACTTTGGTGTGCCAACTTTTGTCACGAACTACCCAGCAGCCATCAAGGCCTTCTATATGAAACCAGTTCCTGGAAATCCAGAGCGCGTGCTTTGTGCAGACTTGCTTGCTCCAGAAGGTTACGGAGAAATCATCGGTGGTTCTATGCGTGAGGAAGACTATGATTCCCTTGTCGCTAAGATGGATGAACTTGGCATGGACCGTACAGAGTATGAATTCTACCTTGACCTTCGTAAATACGGTACAGTTCCACACGGTGGATTTGGTATCGGTATCGAGCGTATGGTAACCTTCGCAGCAGGAACAAAACATATCCGTGAAGCCATTCCATTCCCACGTATGTTACACCGTATTAAACCATAAGAACAGGAAAACGCCCATGTGGCGTTTTTTCGAATTCCAGAGTTTTTACTTGCGTAAAAAATTTTTTTCTAGTATAATAGTTTATTGTGAGCGAACCTCACTTACCCCTTGCAAAGTCTTGGGGTCATTAGACCAAAAGGAGGAACATATCAATGGCTAAATACGAAATTCTTTATATCATTCGTCCAAACATTGAAGAAGAAGCTAAAAACGCTTTGGTAGCACGTTTTGACTCTATTTTGACTGACAACGGTGCAACTGTTGTTGAATCAAAAACTTGGGAAAAACGTCGTCTTGCATACGAAATCAAAGATTTCCGTGAAGGACTTTACCACATCGTTAACGTTGAAGCAAACGACGATGCAGCTCTTAAAGAGTTTGACCGTCTTTCAAAAATCAACGCTGACATTCTTCGTCACATGATCGTCAAAACTGACGCGTAAGAAGGTAAACTATGATTAACAATGTTGTACTTGTAGGGCGTATGACACGTGACGCTGAGTTGCGTTATACCCCATCAAATGTAGCAGTTGCGACTTTTACTCTTGCAGTAAACCGTACATTTAAGAGTCAAAATGGCGAACGTGAGGCTGATTTTATCAATGTCGTTATGTGGCGCCAACAGGCTGAAAACCTTGCTAACTGGGCTAAAAAAGGCTCACTTATCGGGGTGACAGGCCGTATCCAGACTCGTAGTTACGATAACCAGCAAGGACAACGTGTCTACGTGACAGAAGTCGTGGCTGAGAATTTCCAAATGTTGGAAAGCCGTAGTGTGCGTGAAGGTCATACAGGTGGAGCTTACTCTGCCCCAACTGCAAACTATTCAGCACCTACAAATTCAGTGCCAGACTTTTCACGTGATGAAAATCCATTTGGAGCAACAAATCCATTGGATATTTCAGATGATGATTTACCATTCTAATGGACAACTAAAATTATAAAGGAGAAAAAACATGGCTCAACAACGTCGTGGCGGATTCAAACGCCGTAAAAAAGTTGATTACATCGCAGCAAACAAAATTGAATATGTTGATTACAAAGATACTGAGCTTCTTAGCCGTTTCGTTTCAGAACGTGGGAAAATCCTTCCTCGTCGTGTAACAGGAACTTCAGCTAAAAACCAACGTAAAGTAACAACAGCTATCAAACGCGCTCGCGTAATGGCTTTGATGCCTTTCGTAAACGAAGATTAAAGAAAAGACCCGGTTGGGTCTTTTTTTCAGGTCCAGTGGACCTCTTTTTCATGAGCTTGAAAACAAGAAAGTGAATTAAGACCCCGACGGGTCTTTTTTCACGAGATAGTTTTTTTCTGACCTTGGCGTGCTATAATAGTAATAGAAAGAGTAAAGGTGGGTAAGTCAAAGATGAATTGTACGATTAGAAATATGATTAAGTCTGATATTGAATCCTTATCTCATGGATTTATGAATCAAGGTTGTCCTGGTAGAGAGGAAATTTTGGCTAGATATTTTCTGGAACAGGAAAGTGGGGAGAGAGAAGTCTTAGTTGCAGAGATTGATGGTGCTGTAGCGGGCTACGTTACCATTTTGCCCTCTGCTAAACATGGTCCTTTTGCAGAAGTCTATCCAGAATTATCAGATTTTAATGTGTTTGAGCCTTTTCGAAATCAAGGGATTGGGAGTCAACTGCTAGAAGAGGCAGAAAATCGAGTTAAGTTTTTTTCAGACAAAGTGACGTTGGGTGTAGGTTTGCACTCAGGCTATGGACCTGCCCAGAGATTGTATATCAGACGGGGCTACATTCCAGATGGGACAGGTGTCTGGTATCGAAATCAACCCTTGGAAATGAATGCTACTATTCAAAATAATGATGATTTAGTTCTGTACTTATCAAAGAAGTTCGAATAAGAGATGGCGAATTTCTTTGAAAATAGGGGATTTAGCTACTTTATGGTATAATGGAAAGAGTTAGATTGAAAGAGGTAGTGAGATGGATGCCAAATTAAGATACAAGGCAAAAAAGATTAAGATTGTCTTTTTTGATATTGATGATACATTGCGAAATTCCAAGACAGGTTTTATTCCGTCTTCAATCCCAACTGTTTTTAAGCAATTACGTGAGAAAGGAATCTTGACAGGTATTGCTTCTGGACGGGGGATTTTTGGTGTTGTACCAGAGATTCGTGAACTGAATCCTGACTTTTTTGTGACCTTAAATGGGGCTTATATCGAAGATAAAAAAGGTCAGGTTATTTATCAACATCAGATTGAGAAGTCAGATGTTGAGGAGTATATTTCTTGGGCCAAGCAAGAGGAAATAGAGTATGGCTTGGTTGGGAGTCATGATGCCAAATTGTCGACTCGTACCGATATGATTAGTGAAGCTATCAATCCAATTTATCCCGATTTAGATGTAGATCCTGATTTCCATGAAAAAGAAAATATCTATCAGATGTGGACTTTTGAAGATAAAGGAGATGACTTGCACTTGCCTGACAGTCTCTCAGACAAACTTCGCATGGTTCGTTGGCATGAGCATTCGTCTGATATTGTGCCGATTTCAGGCTCCAAAGCGACGGGGGTGGAAAAGGTTGTGGAACATCTTGGCTTGAAACCAGAGAACGTCATGGTTTTTGGAGATGGCCTCAACGACTTGGAACTCTTTGATTATGCTGGAATCAGCGTTGCAATGGGAATTTCTCATGATAAGATCAAAGAAAAAGCAGATTATATTACAAAAGCACTAGAAGAAGATGGCATTTTTGATGCCTTAGAAGGATTTGGTATGGTAGAAAAAGAATTGCATTTCCCACAAGTAGACATTGAAACAGTAGAAGGTCCTATCGCGACTATTAAGACCAATCACGGAGACTTGCGTATTAAACTTTTCCCTGAACATGCTCCTAAAACAGTAGCTAACTTTGTAGCTCTTGCAAAAGATGGTTACTATGATGGTGTCATTTTCCACCGTATTATCAAGGACTTTATGATTCAAGGTGGAGACCCAACTGGAACTGGTATGGGTGGCGAGTCCATCTACGGCGAATCTTTTGAGGATGAATTCTCAGAAGAACTTTACAATGTCCGGGGTGCCCTTTCTATGGCCAATGCTGGTCCAAATACTAACGGCAGCCAGTTCTTTATCGTGCAAAACCAACACCTACCTTATTCTAAGAAAGAAATTGCTCGTGGTGGTTGGCCAGAACCGATTGCGGAAATCTATGCCAACCAAGGAGGAACTCCTCACCTAGACCGCCGTCATACTGTTTTTGGTCAGCTAGCTGATGAAGCTTCTTACGCTGTTTTGGATGCAATCGCTGCTGTTGAAACAGGGGCTATGGACAAGCCAGTTGAAGATGTTGTGATTGAAACAATTGAAATCGAGGACTAAGATGAAAATCGGTGATAAGCTAAAGAGCCGTATTACAGGGATTCAGCCCTACGGTGCCTTTGTTGAGCTAGAGACAGGTGATACGGGGCTGATTCACATTTCAGAGATTCGGACAGGCTTTATTGAAAATATTCATGAAGCCTTGAAAGTCGATGAAGAGGTTCAAGTTCAGGTAGTGGATTTAGATGAATTTACAGGGAAAGCAAGTCTTTCTATCCGCACTTTGGAGGAAGAAAAGCACCAGTTTCCGAGACGGAGACGCTTTTCAAGCGACCGTTTTAACTACGGCTTTGCGCCTCTTAAACGAATGATGCCAATTTGGACTAGAGAAGCCTTGCACTATTTAAAAAAGAAGAAGTAGTTTAGAATTTTATATTTTTTGTAATGTTAATATAAATCTGCTATAATAGAACCATGGAAGAAGAACAATTATTAAAATCAGGGGAGCGAATTAACCAGCTCTTCTCAACAGATATTAAAATCATTCAAAATAGAGAGGTTTTTAGCTATTCGGTGGATAGTGTTCTCTTGTCACGTTTTCCACGTTTTCCTAAAAAGGGCTTGATAGTGGATTTCTGCGCTGGGAATGGAGCGGTGGGGCTATTTGCTAGCACTCGTACTCAGGCACAGATTTTGGCTGTTGAGATTCAGGAGCGTTTGGCGGATATGGCTGAACGCTCTGTCCGTTTGAATGGTTTGGAAGAGCAGATGGAGGTCATCTGTGATGATTTGAAAAATATGCCTGCTTATATCCAGGGAAGTAAGGTGGATATGATTTTGTGTAATCCGCCCTATTTCAAGGTGGATCCTCATTCAAACCTGAACGAGAGTGAACATTATCTCTTGGCGCGACATGAAATCACGACCAATTTGCAGGAAATCTGTCGTAGTGCCCAGAGTATTCTCAAATCTAATGGGCGTTTGGCCATGGTTCATCGTCCTGATCGACTTCTGGATATTTTGGATACGTTACAACGGCATAATCTAGCCCCTAAGCGTCTGCAATTTGTCTATCCAAAAAAGGAAAAGGAAGCCAATATGCTCTTGATTGAAGCTATCAAGGATGGTTCAACAAGTGGCTTTAAGGTCTTACCACCTCTCATTGTTCACAATGATGATGGCTCTTATACGCCGGAACTCGAAGAGATTTATTATGGATTATAAGGCTTATATGTATGTGCTGGAGTGCCGTGACGGATCCTACTATACAGGCTATACGACTGATGTGAAGAGACGCCTCGCTGTCCATAATAGTGGGAAGGGAGCCAAATACACACGAGTACGCTTGCCAGTCAAACTCATCTATGCTCAAGGTTTTGCCAGTAAGGAAGAAGCCATGTCGGCAGAAGCCCTTCTCAAGCGTAAGAAACGACCACAGAAGGAAAGATTTTTATCTGAAAATCAAGATAGAAATTTACTCAGTTATTTTGAAGAGTAGCGGGGAGTCCTTTGACTCCTCTTACTTTTGTCAAAAAGCGAAAAAAATGCTACAATAAAGAGAATAAACAAAATGAGGTATTATCATGTCTAAGATTCTAGTATTTGGTCACCAAAATCCAGACTCAGATGCCATCGGGTCATCTGTAGCCTTTGCCTACCTTGCAAAAGAAGCTTACGGTTTGGATACGGAAGCTGTTGCTCTTGGAACTCCAAATGAAGAAACAGCCTTTGTCTTGAACTATTTTGGTATAGAAGCACCGCGTGTTATTACTTCTGCCAAAGCAGAAGGAGCAGAGCAAGTTATCTTGACTGACCACAATGAATTCCAACAATCTGTATCAGATATCGCTGAAGTAGAAGTTTATGGTGTTGTAGACCACCACCGTGTGGCTAACTTTGAAACTGCAAGCCCACTCTACATGCGTTTGGAGCCAGTTGGTTCAGCGTCTTCAATCGTTTATCGTATGTTCAAAGAACATGGTGTAGCTGTGCCTAAAGAGATTGCTGGTTTGATGCTTTCAGGTTTGATTTCAGATACCCTTCTTTTGAAATCACCAACAACACATCCAACAGATAAGATTATTGCTCCTGAATTGGCTGAATTGGCTGGTGTAAACTTGGAAGAGTATGGCTTGGCTATGCTGAAAGCTGGTACAAACTTGGCTAGCAAATCTGCTGACGAATTGATTGACATCGATGCTAAGACTTTTGAACTCAATGGAAATAATGTCCGTGTTGCCCAAGTAAACACAGTGGACATCGCGGAAGTATTGGAACGCCAAGCAGAAATTGAAGCTGCAATGCAAGCTGCCAACACAGCAAACGGCTACTCTGACTTTGTCTTGATGATTACAGACATCGTCAACTCAAACTCAGAAATCCTAGCACTTGGTGCTAATATGGGCAAGGTTGAAGCAGCTTTCAACTTTAAACTTGCAGACAACCACGCCTTCCTTGCTGGTGCCGTTTCACGTAAGAAACAAGTGGTACCTCAATTGACTGAAAGCTTCAATGCTTAAGATTTTGAGTGTCAGTTCAAAATCGGAAAGGATAGTTTGCCTTATATCGAAAGGAGTTTCAGCTCCTTTTTTTCTAGGAGTGAAGCATGTTAGAAAATGGTGATTTAATTTTTGTGAGGGATCTTTCAGATATGGGACAGGCCATCCAGACTTCCACAGGCAACTATAACCATGTTGCCATTTATTTGGATGGGATGATTTACCATGCTAGTGGAAAATTTGGTGTAGTCTGTCAAGAACCAGCAGACTTCTTTGAGCCCAATCATTTGTACGACATCTATGTTTACCCAGAAATGGATATCCATTCGGTGAAGGAAAGAGCTTGTAAACATCTTGGAGCTCCCTACAATGCTTCTTTCTATCCAGATGGAGAAGGTTTTTACTGTTCCCAGTACATGGCAGAAATCCTACCGATTTTTGAAACCATACCCATGAAATTTGGGGATGGGGAGCAGGAGATTAGTGACTTTTGGAGAGAGTATTACAGAGAACTAGGTCTGCCTGTGCCTCTGAACCAAGCTGGGACCAATCCCAGTCAATTGGCAACATCGCCTCTATTACAATGTAAAGAAAGGAATCTTCATGATTCAGATTTTTAATCCATCTCGTTTGACTAGACAGCCATTTTTTAGAGAATTGATCCGCTATCTGGACCAGCATGATGATGTGATTCTACGGGAAATTAAGGCTCAATTTCCAGATGATGCAGTTGATAAACTCATGGAAGAGTATATAAAGGCAGGTTTGATTCTACGAGAAAATAAGCGTTATTACCTTAGTCTTCCTATGCTTGAATCACTCGATAGTCTTGAACTGGATCAAGAGATTTTTGTCAGCGAAGCTAGTCCGATCTATCAAGCCTTGTTACAGAAGAGTTTTGAGACGGAATTGCGCAATCAAACCAATGCAGCTATTTTAGTTGAAAAGACGGACTTTGCGAGATCAAAAATGACCTTGTCTAATTATTTCTACAAGGTCAAACATCAGTATCCTTTGACAGAAAAACAGCAGGAACTCTATGACATTTTAGGAGATGTTAATCCTGAGTATGCCCTCAAATACATGACAACTTTTTTGCTAAAATTTCTCAAAAAAGATCAACTGATGCAGAAACGCCGAGACATCTTTGTGGATAGTTTGGTCGTCCTAGGTTATATTGTCCAAAAGGAAGATGGGAAGTATGAGTTGACCGTCGATTTTGACAAGGAGAGATTAACTTTCTACTTAGCGTGAAATTTTGTTTCTGAGCACATTGTTTGACTTTCCTTAGGATTAAGTATAAACTATACGTAACCGGTAACACATATCGGAATAAACTAAAGGAGACAATCATATGTCACTTGAAAACAAATTGGAACAAGCAACAGGCGCTATCAAAGAAGGATTTGGTAAAGTTACTGGGGATGGTAAGACTGAAGCAGAAGGTGCTGTAGAAAAGACAGTTGCTAAGGCAAAAGAAGTAGTTGAAGATGCTAAAGGTGCTGTAGAAGGTGCCGTTGAAGGTTTGAAAAACGCTTTTAAATAAGGATATAAAAAAATCAAGGGTTTATTTCCCTTGATTTTTTTATTATCTTATAAATAATTTTCTGCGACGGCTGCATCTCCTGGGTAGGCTTCTTTCTTGCCTTGGACGATTTGGTAGCAATCGGCTCCCTTACCAACAATAATAACTGCATCTAATTCTTGACTTGTGATAGCCATAGCTGCCTTGATGGCTTCTTGGCGATCCGCAATTTTTTCAACAGGATGATTGATGTAGCGACTAATTTCATCTGCAATGGCCATTGGGTCTTCGTAGTTGGGGTCATCAGCAGTCAGAAAGACTTGAATCTCAGGGTGTTGATTGAGGAGGAGGCCAAAGTCCTTACGACGACTTTCTCCCTTATTTCCTGTCGAACCTAACACCAGAGCAATCTTTCCTGTTTGATGAGTCTCAACCACATTGATGAGTTTTTTGAGACTGTCACCATTGTGGGCATAGTCGATGAAAACCTTGGCTCCATTTTTCTGAGTGAGGACTTCCATACGACCAGGAACGCGGGTTGCAGCAATTCCTTTTTTGATGTCCTCAAGACTAGCTCCGAGACGGAGGCAAGCAAGTCCAGCAGCAACGGCATTTTCTTGGTTGAAGTTGCCAATGAGTTGGATATCATAATCTCCAGCGAGTTTACCTGTAGCTGAAAAACTAAAGGCTTTGGAATTCTCGATTTGATTATTTGATTGGCTACCATAGAAATCATGGTCTTGATCTGCCACTTGTTCTTTTAAGACAGAAAAGTGGTCCATGTCACTATTAATGATGACTGCTCGGCTATTTTCCATCAAGAGACGTTTGTGGTAGAAGTAGTCTTCAAAGCTAGGGTGTTCAATAGGGCCGATATGGTCTGGGCTGATATTGAGGAAAACTCCCACATCAAAGGTTAGACCATAGACACGTTTGACCAGATAGGCTTGGCTGGAGACTTCCATGATGAGGTGGGTACGGTCATTTTGCACAGCTTGATTCATCATGTCAAAGAGGTCAATACTCTCAGGAGTTGTCAATGCAGACTTAAAGAAAGTCTTGCCATCTAAAGTTGTATTCATAGTCGAGAGCATAGCAGGTCGATGCCCTTGAGATAAGATGTTATAAGCGAAATAGGCTGCTGTTGTCTTACCCTTAGTACCAGTAAAGGCAAGGAGTTTGAGTTTTTCCTGTGGATTACCATAGAACTCCATGGCAATCAAACTCATGGCTTTCTTTATATCGTTCACAATGATGACAGGGATACCGACTTCGTAGTCTTTTTCAGCTACATACCAAGCTAAGCCTTGTGTTATAGCAGAAAGAAGGTATTCTTTTTTAAAGGCAGCACCTTTTGCAAAAAAAAGAGTGTCTTCTTTTACTTTTCGGCTGTCGTAACTAATGCTATCAAAAACAACTTTGCTGTAGTTGTAGTGATAATGTCCTTGGTCGATAATCTCGCGGAAGAGACCATCTTTCTTTAATATATCTAATACGGTTTCAATCTTTATCATACTTTCTATTGTAAACCGAAAGTCGCAAATTTACAAGTAACAAGGAAAAGTTTATAATGGAAGATAAGGAGTGTTTCCTAGTTATCAAAATTGAATGAGGAATCTATGTCGCACGAAAACAATCACCAGCAGGCCCAGATGTTACGGGGGACTGCTTGGCTAACGGCTAGTAACTTTATCAGTCGCCTGCTTGGGGTCATCTATATTATCCCTTGGTACATCTGGATGGGATCTTATGCAGCTACGGCAAATGGTCTCTTTACCATGGGCTACAATATCTATGCCTGGTTCTTGCTGGTTTCAACAGCAGGGATTCCAGTTGCGGTGGCCAAGCAAGTTGCCAAGTACAATACCATGCGAGAAGAAGAGCATAGCTTTGCCCTGATTCGGAGCTTTTTAGGATTTATGACAGGACTTGGCCTCGTTTTTGCTTTAGTTTTGTATCTCTTTGCTCCTTGGCTAGCAGACTTGTCTGGCGTGGGCAAAGACTTGATCCCAATCATGCAAAGCTTGGCTTGGGGAGTCTTGATTTTCCCGTCTATGAGTGTTATCCGAGGATTTTTCCAAGGGATGAATAATCTCAAACCTTATGCCATGAGCCAAATTGCTGAGCAGGTCATTCGTGTTATCTGGATGCTCCTAGCAACCTTTATCATTATGAAACTTGGTTCAGGAGATTACCTAGTAGCGGTTACCCAATCCACCTTTGCTGCCTTTGTCGGCATGGTAGCTAGTTTTGCAGTTTTGATTTATTTCCTTGCCCAAGAAGGCTTACTCAAAAGAGTCCTTGAAACAGGGGATAAGATTAACAGCAAGCATCTTTTGATCGATACCATTAAGGAAGCCATTCCTTTTATCTTGACAGGGTCTGCCATCCAGCTCTTCCAGATTTTGGACCAGCTGACCTTTATCAATAGTATGAGCTGGTTTACCAACTACAGCAATGAGGACTTGGTTATCATGTTTTCTTATTTCTCAGCCAATCCTAATAAAATCACGATGATTTTGATTTCTGTTGGGGTTTCGATTGGGAGTGTAGGCTTGCCGCTTTTGACAGAAAACTATGTCAAGGGGGACTTGAAGGCAGCTTCTCGTCTCGTTCAGGACAGTCTCACCCTACTCTTTATGTTCTTGCTACCAGCAACGGTTGGAGTGGTTATGGTAGGAGAACCTCTTTATACAGTCTTCTATGGCAAGCCAGACAGTTTGGCTATGGGCTTATTTGTCTTTGCAGTTTTGCAGTCTATTATTTTAGGCTTGTACATGGTCTTGTCCCCCATGCTTCAAGCCATGTTCCGCAACCGCAAGGCCGTTCTCTATTTTATCTATGGTTCTATTGCCAAGCTGGTCTTGCAACTGCCTACCATCGCCCTTTTCCACAGTTATGGTCCCTTGATTTCAACAACCATCGCTCTTATCATTCCTAACGTCTTGATGTATCGGGATATTTGTAAAGTAACGGGTGTTAAGCGCAAGGTGATTGTGAAGCGAACCATTTTAATCAGTTTGCTGACCCTAGTCATGTTTCTGTTAATAGGAACCATCCAGTGGCTGTTAGGATTTGTTTTCCAACCAAGTGGACGTTTGTGGAGCTTCTTTTATGTAGCTCTTGTCGGTGCCATGGGGGGTGGACTCTACGGATTCATGAGTCTCTATACTCGTCTCTTAGATAAGGTTATTGGACAGGCCAAAGCTGCCCAGTTGCGAGCAAAATTTAAGTTTTCTTAAGATAGCATTTATAAATAAAAGGAATAAGTTGAACAATCTTTTAGGAGAACTTGAAACTTATTCCTTTTTTTAGCGTCAAAACAGCTAAAATTATCTTTTAAGAGTAGAAGATGAGGCCTTTTTCGATTTTTTTGGACAAAATCATTGACTAAACAAACTAAACGTTGTATAATAAAACAAATCTTTAAATCAGGAGGTTCTGGAAATGAAAAAGTCTAAGAGCAAATATCTAACCTTGGCAGGTCTTGTCCTGGGTACAGGAATTTTATTGAGCGCGTGTGGAAATTCTAGCACAGGATCAAAAACCTATAACTATGTTTATTCAAGTGATCCATCTAGTTTGAACTATCTAGCAGAAAACCGCGCAACAACAAATGATATTGTGACCAACCTGGTAGATGGTCTCATGGAAAATGACCAATATGGGAACTATGTGCCATCCTTGGCAGAGGATTGGAGTGTTTCTAAGGACGGTTTGACCTATACCTACAAACTTCGTAAGGATGCCAAGTGGTTTACTTCTGAGGGAGAAGAATATGCTCCTGTAACTGCCCAAGATTTTGTGACAGGTTTGCAATATGCGGCTGATAAAAAATCAGAAGCCTTGTATCTAGTGCAGGACTCTGTTGCAGGTTTGGATGACTATATCACTGGTAAAACAAGCGACTTTTCAACTGTCGGTGTCAAGGCTCTTGATGACCAAACGGTTCAATACACCTTGGCTCGACCAGAACCTTACTGGAACTCAAAAACGACATCAACCATTCTTTTCCCAGTCAATGCGGATTTCCTAAAATCAAAAGGGGATGATTTTGGCAAGGTAGACCCTGCTAATATTTTGTACAGTGGACCTTTCTTGATGAAAGCTTTTGTTTCAAAATCTGTCATCGAATACAAGAAAAATCCTAACTACTGGGATGCTAAAAATGTCTTTGTAGATGATGTTAAATTGACCTACTATGATGGTAGTGACCAAGATGCTCTTGTTCGTAATTTTACAGACGGAGCCTATAGCTACGCTCGTCTCTATCCAAATAGTTCAAGTTTTGAAGGGATTAAAGAAAAATACAAAGATGATATCATCTACAGTATGCAGACTGCTACGTCTTATTACTGGAATTTTAACCTAGATAGACAAGCTTATAAATTTACTTCTAAGACGACCGACATTGAAAAGAAATCAGCTCAGGAAGCAGTTCTTAATAAAAACTTCCGTCAAGCTATTAACTTTGCCTATGATCGTACAGCCTATGGGGCTCAAACTCAGGGAGAAGACGGAGCGACTAAGATTTTGCGTAACTTGGTTGTTCCTCCAACCTTTGTAAGTATCAAGGGAAAAGACTTTGGTGAAGTAGTAGCCTCTAAGATGGTCAATTATGGTAAGGAATGGCAAGGTATCAACTTTGCGGATGGTCAAGACCCTTATTACAATCCTGAGAAAGCCAAGGCTAAATTTGCTGAGGCCAAGAAAGAGCTAGAAGCTAAGGGAGTTCAATTCCCTATTCATTTGGATGCGACAGTTGACCAAGCTTCTAAGAAGGGGATTCAAGAAGTAAGCTCTATGAAGCAATCTATTGAAGCAGCTTTAGGTACGGAGAACGTCGTTATTGATATCCAACAGTTATCAACAGAGGACTATCATAACTCAAGTTACTTTGCTCAAACAGCAGCTCAAAAAGATTATGACCTTTACAATGGTGGTTGGGGTCCTGACTACTTAGATCCATCAACCTATCTTGATATCTTTAGTGTCAAGAATGGTGGGGTTCTACAAAATCTTGGACTCGAGCCTGGTGAAGCCAACGACAAGGCTAAGGCAGTTGGACTTGACACTTATACTCAAATGTTGGAAGAGGCTAATAAGGAGCAAGACCCAGCCAAACGTTATGAGAAATATGCTGATATTCAAGCATGGTTGATAGATAGTTCTCTAGCGATTCCAAATGTTTCATTAGGTGGAACGCCTAGCTTGAGAAAAACAGTTCCTTTCTCAGCACCTTATTCATTGGCTGGTAATAAAGGGGTTGAATCATATAAATACCTCAAAGTACAAGATAAGATTGTCACAACAGACGAATATGCAAAAGCCAGAGAAAAATGGTTGAAAGAAAAAGAAGAATCCAATAAAAAAGCCCAAGAAGAATTGGCAAAACATGTCAAATAAAATCTAATTGTAGATAAGTTTGTGTAAGAAGTCTTTGTGCTTAAAAACGCATAATATCAGGTATATAAAATCCTAGATGTTATGCGTTTTGTTATAGGAAGATTTATTAGATTTTATCCTCAAATTGAGTTATTCCCGACTTTATCCGTTGAAATATTATAAGGAGTATTTATGAAATTAAAATTATTAAGAGTAGATACTAAGGTGATTATGGGGAGTTTCTTACTTGTTCTGTCTAGTCTACTTGCTTTGTTGCTTCCCCTTATCTTAAAGGGTTTAATAGATGGGAGTTCTATTGAAAATATAGGTTCCAAAGTATTTCAATCGTTTTTGATTTTTATTGGTCAAGCCTTGTTTTCTTCTATTGGTTACTATCTGTTTAGTCAATCGGGTGAAAAAAAGATAGCAAAAATCAGGAAAAAAGTGATAGAGGGGTTGATTTATGCAGAGAAATCCTTCTTTGATAAGAGCCAAAGTGGGGAGTTGACTTCTGCCATTGTCAATGACACGAGTGTCATTCGTGAGTTTTTAATTACGACTTTCCCAAATATTATTTTGAGTTTAGTTATGGTACTTGGTTCCATCATAGTCTTATTTAGTCTTGATTGGAATCTTTCTCTACTTTTATTCATCACTCTTCCTTGTATGATGTTTATTATCTTGCCCCTTTCCAATATCAGTGAAAAGTATAGTCGTCGTTTACAGGAGGAAATCGGATTTTTAACAGGGCAATTGACTGAAAAGATTCAAGAACATGAATTAATTAAGACTAACCAAGCAGAGAAAAGTGTACAGGATGTTTTGGATAATTGTATTGAAAGGGTACAAAACAATTCACTGAAATCAGATAGGATTACTTCTTTTGAGACCCCGTTTGCTCTCTTATTTATCTTTGCGACTATAGCTGTGATGCTAACCTATGGGGGTTATCGGGTCAGCGCAGGATATATATCTGTGGGAACCTTGGTTTCGTTTTTGATTTACCTCTTTCAATTACTTAATCCTATTAGTAATATAGCTAATTTTGTAACTGTTTATTCTAGGAGTAAGGGATCTTCAGTTGCACTGGAGAACTTGCTTGCAGTTCCTAAAGAAAAATTTGAGGGAGGAAAATCGGTATCAGGACAAGGGTTGAATTTTAACCATGTCTATTTTGGTTATGATGAAAATCGACCTGTCTTAAAGGATATTACTTTCTCCATTTTCAAGGGGCAAAAAATTGCTTTTGTTGGACCATCTGGATCAGGAAAATCAACGATTGTGCGTTTGTTAGAGCGGTTTTATAAACCGCTTTCAGGAGATATTCTAATGGAGCAATCAAGTATATATGATTTTAACTTAAAAGAATGGAGAAGTAAAATCGCTTGGGTTTCACAAAATAATGCAGTCTTATCTGGCAGTATTCGTGACAATCTTTGTCTCGGTTTGAATCGCTTAGTAACTGATGATGAATTGATGAAAGTGCTAGACTTAGTATCACTAGGTGATGAGATTCGCTCCATGAAAGAGGGACTAGATACTGAGGTTGGTGAACGCGGACGACTCTTGTCAGGGGGACAAAGCCAAAGACTTCAAATAGCTAGAGCCTACTTAAAAGATGCTGAAATTCTTATATTTGATGAAGCCACTGCTAATCTTGATGCGGATTCTGAGTATGCGATTATCAGTAGCCTCTATTCTGTACTAAAGGAGAAGACAGTTGTGATTATAGCGCATCGTTTGTCAACGGTAAAAGATGTGGATTGTATTTTCTTCTTAGAGGAGGGGAAAATCACTGGCTCAGGAACTCATAAGGAACTACTGGAAAATCATGAGCGTTATGCTCGTTTTGTGCAGGAGCAAATGATAGAGTGAAGGTGTCTTTTGAGATTCACCATTTTATAGTCTATTAAAGGGAGCAGGAAAAACTCCCTTTTTATATAGTTTGAAACTATAGCTAGCTCTTGAAAAGAAGAAAATGAGTTGATGAAAATAAGTGGTACAATAGTTACTATAGATTTGGAGGTATTGTATGAGCAAGGAATTACACATTAACACAATTTTGGCCCAGGCGGGCATTAAGTCAGATGAAGCGACAGGTGCATTGGTGACACCGCTCCATTTTTCAACGACCTATCAGCATCCAGAGTTTGGTCGATCTACTGGGTTTGACTATACGCGCACTAAAAATCCAACTCGTAGTAAGGCTGAGGAAGTCTTGGCGGCTATTGAGTCAGCAGACTATGCCCTAGCGACTAGCTCAGGGATGTCAGCTATTGTACTGGCCTTTAGCGTCTTTCCAGTAGGAAGTAAGGTCTTGGCAGTGCGTGATCTTTACGGTGGTTCTTTTCGCTGGTTTAACCAAGTGGAGCAGGAAGGTCGTTTCCATTTTACCTATGCCAATACAGAAGAAGAGTTGATTGCCGAGTTAGAAAAGGATGTGGATGTTCTCTATATCGAAACCCCAACCAATCCCTTAATGTTGGAATTTGATATCGAAAAACTAGCAAAATTGGCTCATGCTAAGGGTGCCAAAGTGGTGGTGGACAATACCTTCTATAGCCCTATCTACCAACGTCCGATTGAAGATGGAGCAGATATGGTTCTCCATTCAGCAACCAAGTATCTAGCAGGCCACAATGATGTCTTGGCTGGAGTGGTTGTAACCAATAGTTTAGAACTATACGAGAAGCTCTTTTACAATCTCAATACGACAGGGGCAGTCTTGTCTCCATTTGACAGCTACCAGTTGCTTCGTGGTCTCAAGACCTTGTCTCTTCGTATGGAGCGCTCAACAGCCAATGCCCAAGAAGTGGTTGCCTTTTTGAAGGATTCTCCAGTAGTTAAGGAAGTTCTCTACACTGGTCGTGGGGGCATGATTTCCTTTAAAGTAGCCGATGAAACGCGCATTCCACATATTTTGAACAGTCTTAAGGTCTTCTCTTTTGCGGAAAGTTTGGGTGGTGTAGAAAGTCTTATTACTTATCCAACGACACAAACCCACGCTGATATTCCAGCAGAAGTGCGCCATTCTTACGGTTTGACAGATGACCTCTTGCGCTTGTCGATTGGGATTGAGGATGCTAGAGATTTGATTGCAGATTTGCGCCAAGCCTTGGAAGGATAAGATAAAGATGGGAAAATATGATTTTACAAGCCTGCCCAATCGTTTAGGGCATCATACCTATAAATGGAAAGAAACAGAAACGGATAGTGAAGTTCTACCAGCTTGGATAGCAGATATGGACTTTGTAGTCTTGCCTGAAATCCGCCAAGCTGTGCAGACTTACGCTGATCAATTGGTCTATGGCTATACCTATGCCAGTGAAGAGTTAATTAAGGAAGTTCAAAAGTGGGAAGCCACACAACACGGTTATCACTTTGACAAAGAGGCTCTTGTCTTTATCGAGGGCGTTGTACCTGCCATCTCAACAGCTATTCAAGCTTTCACAAAAGAAGGCGAAGCGGTTTTGATTAACACGCCTGTCTATCCACCTTTTGCTCGCAGTGTCAAGTTGAACAACCGCAGATTGATTACCAATTCTTTGGTGGAAAAGGATGGTCTGTTTGAGATTGACTTTGACCAACTTGAAAAGGATTTGGTGGAAGAGGAGGTTAAACTCTATATTCTTTGCAACCCTCACAATCCTGGTGGACGTGTTTGGGAAAAAGAAGTGTTGGAGAAGATTGGCCAACTCTGCCAAAAACACGGTGTTTTGTTAGTTTCAGATGAGATTCACCAAGATTTGACCCTCTTTGGTCACAAACACCAGTCTTTCAATACCATCAATCCTGCCTTCAAAAATTTTGCTATCGTCTTGAGCAGTGCCACTAAAACATTTAATATTGCTGGGACAAAAAATTCCTATGCAGTCATTGAAAATCCTAAGTTGAGACTGGCTTTCCAGAAACGCCTGTTGGCCAATAATCAGCATGAAATTTCAGGCTTGGGTTATTTGGCGACAGAAGCTGCCTATCGATACGGTAAAGATTGGCTAGAGGAACTCAAGCAAGTCTTTGAAGATCACATCAATTATGTGGTGGATCTATTTGGAAAAGAGACTAAAATCAAGGTCATGAAACCGCAAGGTACCTACTTGATTTGGCTTGACTTTTCAGCCTATGACCTGACTGATGAAACATTGCAAGAGTTGTTGAGAAATGAAGCCAAGGTTATCCTTAACCGTGGTTTGGATTTTGGAGAGGAAGGAAGTCTCCATGCCCGCATCAATATAGCCATGCCCAAATCTCTGTTGCAAGAAGTCTGTCAGCGGATTGTGGCTACTTTTGCCAAACGTTAAAAATCCATCCTTCTAGGAGAAAAGTCTTCCTAGAAGGCTATTTTCATAGGCGAAAATATGGTATAATAAACAGATAAGGTAAAGGTGAAAATATGGCTAAATTGATTCCGGGGAAAGTTCGTATCGAAGGTGTTGCCCTTTATGAAACTGGTAAGGTTGATATCATCAAGGAAAAGAACAATCGGCTCTATGCTCGCGTTGCAGAAGAAGAACTGCGCTATAGTTTAGAGGATGATTTGGTTTTTTGTGCCTGTGATTTTTTTCAAAAGAGGGGCTACTGTGTGCATTTGGCAGCGCTAGAGCATTTTCTGAAAAATGATGAGCGTGGTCAGGAAATCTTGTGGAGTCTGGAAGAAGGTCATGAAGAAAAAGAGGCCGTTGAAACCAAGGTGACCTTGGGTGGCAAGTTTTTGGATCGAATTTTATCTCCAAAATCAGAATGCGCCTATGAGTTATCAGCTGTGGGTCAGGTGGAAGCAGGAACCAATCATATCTTGTGGACTCTGAGAATCGGCCAAATCAATAGCCAAAAATACTATGTCATTCGGGATATTCCACTTTTTTTAAGGATTGTCGAGCAGAGAAAGTCGTATATGATTGGCAAGATTTATGAGGAGTCTCTTTCTTGGGAAGCTTTTGATGAGGCCAGCCAAGAACTTTTGACTTTCTTGCACGGACTAACGGAGGAAGGGCTGGTTCCAGACCTCTTTTTCCAAAACCAAGGTCGGCACCTCTTTTTCCCTCTGACCTTTTTTGAGCAGGGTGTGAATTTACTGATGGCCTTGCCCCATTTTCAATTTGACCATCAAGTGGATAGCTACCAAACCCTGCTTTTTCAGGATATGCATGCTGATGCCAATCTATTTGCCTTTACAGTAACAGAATACTCGGACTATTTTGAAATGGAAATCAGTGAGAGTCCTAGGGTCAATGTCTTTTATCAGGGAGCAGTACTTTTCCATAAAGGTCAGGTTTATTTTTTAACAGACCAGCAGATGCGTCTTCTCAAGGAAATTAAAGTGTTACCTGTGGGTCAACAAGGAAAGAAATACCTGCAATTTGATAGCAGTGATCGAGACAAATTGGCCTCCTGTCTGACTCTTTTTATCCAGATGGGTACCGTTTCAGCTCCAGAACGTCTACAAATCAAAACTTTTGCGCCCTCTTTTTACTTTGACAGGGAAGAAGATAATCGGATTCGTTTAGAAATTCAGTTTGATTATGGAAATAGACAGGTATCTAGCCGACAAGAGCTAGAAGAATTACCATTTTCAAGTGACACGGACTTAGAAGAAAGAATTTTCCAAGTCTGTTTGGCTGCGGGCTTTGAAGCAGATTTTCAATCTTGGCGTCAGGCCTTAAAAGCAGAGTCTGTCTATCATTTCTTCCATGAAATCATTCCAGTCTTTGAAAAACTTGGAAATGTTGATTTATCAGACAAGTTAGAAGAGTTTTATAGTCTAGCAAGCCCTCAAGTGCAGATTACTTCCAAGGGAGGTCTCTTGGAAATTCAATTTGATTTTCAAGATATAGCCCAAGAGGAAATTGACCAAGCTATGCAGGCCTTGGTTGATAATCGAGATTTTTATATTGATTCGTCTAATAAAGTCTACTTTTTCGATGAAGAAACCAAGAAAATTCGTCAAAATCTACAGGAGCTGGGGCAATTTGAATTAAAAGATGGCTCCTTGCAGGCTCGGAAATCCTTGGCTTATAGTTTAGCTCATCTCTTTGAAGGACGTGACCGTGTTTCTTTTTCACAAGAATTCCAGAATCTGGCTCACGATTTGACGCATCCAGAGGACTTCCCTAGACAAGCAACTCAGGTTCAGGCTGACTTACGAGATTATCAGGAAAAGGGAATCAGCTGGCTACAGATGCTCCATCACTATGGTTTTGGTGGGATTTTGGCTGACGATATGGGACTTGGTAAAACCCTGCAGACCATTGCTTTTTTGACCAGTCAAGTGACAAAAGAAAGTCGAGTCTTGATTTTAGCACCGTCAGGTTTGATTTACAACTGGGCAGATGAGTTTCAGAAATTTGCCCCACAGTTGGATGTGGCTGTTGTTCATGGTTTGAAAGCTAGTCGTGAGGAGATTCTTGCTGAAAGCCATCAAATCTATGTGACGAGCTATGCTACCTTCCGTCAGGACAGTGAGCTTTATCAGGGGATGGCCTTTGACTTCCTTTTCTTAGATGAGGCTCAGGTCATGAAGAACGCCCAGACCAAGATTGCCCAGACCTTGAGACAGTTTGTGGTGCCGTCAGTTTTTGCTCTGTCAGGGACACCGATTGAAAACCATCTAGGTGAGCTGTGGTCTATTTTCCAAATCGTCATGCCAGGACTTTTGCCAAGCAAGAAAGAATTTATGAAATTGCCAGCTGAACGCGTGGCTCAGTTTATCAAGCCTTTCGTGATGAGGCGCAAGAAAGAAGAAGTTCTGACCGAATTGCCAGACTTAATAGAAGTAGTTTATAAGAATGAACTGGAAGACCAGCAAAAGGCTATCTACCTAGCCCAGTTGCAACAGATGAGAGATAGATTGGCTCAAGTATCAGATCAGGAATTTCAGCGAAGTCGTGTGGAAATCTTGTCTGGTCTGATGCGCTTGCGCCAAATCTGTGACACCCCTGCCCTCTTTATGGAGGATTATCAGGGAGCTAGTGGCAAACTGGATAGTCTCCGAGACCTGCTGGTACAGGTGGTAGACGGTGGACACCGTGTCTTGATTTTCTCTCAGTTCAAGGGAATGTTGGAGAAAATAGAACAAGAACTGCCAGACTTGGGCATGACTTCCTTTAAAATTACAGGTTCAACTCCAGCCAAGGAAAGACAAGACATGACCAAGGCCTTTAACCAAGGGGAAAGAGATGCCTTTCTGATTTCCCTCAAGGCTGGTGGTGTCGGTCTGAACCTGACAGGTGCTGATACAGTGATTTTGGTTGACCTTTGGTGGAATCCTGCGGTGGAAGCGCAAGCTATTGGCCGTGCCCATCGGATGGGTCAGGAAGAAACGGTTGAGGTCTATCGCTTGGTGACCAGGGGAACCATTGAAGAAAAAATTCAGGAACTCCAAGAACAAAAGAAACATCTGGTGTCACAAGTATTGGATGGAACAGAGTCACGTGGCAGTCTCAGCCTAGCAGAAATTAGAGAAATTTTGGGAATTTCTGAAGCCAGCACTTGAAAAATCAAGACAATACGCTATAATGAAGTGTTGAAAGGAAATAGAAAATGAAACAAGAACGATTTCCATTGGTGTCAGATGACGAGGTCATGCTGACTGAGATGCCAGTCATGAACTTGTACGATGAGTCTGATCTGATCAGTAATATCAAGGGTGAGTATCGAGATAAAAATTATTTAGAATGGTCTCCTATTACTGAAGAGGCGCCAGTAAAACCGATTGAAAAGCAAGTCGAGAAACCTAAAAAAGCTCCTTTAGGGGTAAAAAAAGAAGGAAAGAGCTATGCGGAGGTGGCGCGTGAAGAAGCGCGTGCAGACTTGAAAAAGAAACGCTCTGCTAACTATCTAACTCAGGATTTCAGCCGTGCGAGACGTCATTTTAAATCAGGCCTTGTTAGACAGGGCAGTCAACCGACAGCGCCTTTCCAAAAGGAAAATCCTGGTGAATTTGTCAAATATAGCCAAAAATTGACCCAGTCTCATTATATCTTGGCGGAAGAAGTTCATTCTATCCCTACCAAGAATGAAGAAGTGTCAGCACCTGCTCCAAAGAAAAACAACTATGATTTTCTAAAGAAGAGCCAAATCTACAATAAAAAAAGTAAACAAACAGAACAAGAACGTCGGGTTGCCCAAGAGTTGAATCTGACCAGAATGACAGAATAGGGGAGAAAACATGCCAAAGACATATCATTTTATCGGAATTAAGGGATCAGGGATGAGTGCCTTGGCCTTGATGTTGCACCAAATGGGGCATAAGGTACAGGGATCAGATGTTGAGAAGTACTACTTTACTCAACGTGGTCTTGAGCAGGCAGGAATTACTATTCTTCCTTTTGATGAAAAGAATCTAGACGGTGATATGGAAATTATCGCTGGAAATGCCTTTCGTCCAGATAACAACGTCGAAATTGCCTATGCAGACCAAAATGGTATCAGCTACAAACGTTACCATGAGTTCCTAGGTAGCTTTATGCGTGACTTTGTTAGCATGGGAGTAGCAGGAGCGCATGGAAAAACTTCAACGACAGGTATGTTGTCTCACGTCTTGTCTCACATCACAGACACCAGCTTCTTGATTGGAGATGGGACAGGTCGTGGTTCGGCCAATGCCAAATATTTTGTCTTTGAATCTGACGAATATGAGCGTCACTTTATGCCTTACCACCCAGAATACTCTATTATCACCAACATTGACTTTGACCATCCAGACTATTTCACAAGTCTAGAGGATGTTTTCAATGCTTTTAACGACTATGCTAAACAAATTACCAAGGGTCTTTTTGTCTATGGTGAAGATGCAGAATTGCGTAAAATTACGTCTGATGCACCAATTTATTATTATGGTTTTGAAGCAGAAGGTAATGACTTTGTAGCTAGTGAGCTTCTTCGTTCTACGACTGGTTCAACCTTCACCGTTCATTTCCGTGGACAAGACTTGGGGCAATTCCACATCCCAACCTTTGGTCGTCACAATATCATGAATGCGACAACCGTTATTGGTCTTCTTTACACAGCAGGATTTGATTTGAACCTGGTGCGTGAGCACTTGAAAACATTTGCTGGTGTTAAGCGTCGTTTCACTGAGAAAATTGTCAATGATACAGTGATTATCGATGACTTTGCTCACCATCCAACAGAAATTATTGCGACCTTGGATGCGGCTCGTCAAAAATACCCAAGCAAGGAAATTGTAGCAGTCTTCCAACCGCATACCTTTACAAGAACCATTGCCTTGTTAGATGACTTTGCCCACGCTTTAAACCAAGCAGATGCTGTTTACCTAGCGCAAATTTATGGGTCAGCTCGTGAGGTAGACCATGGAGATGTCAAGGTAGAAGACCTAGCTAATAAAATCAACAAGAAACACCAAGTGATCACTGTTGAAAATGTTTCACCACTCCTTGACCATGACAATGCTGTCTATGTCTTTATGGGAGCAGGAGATATCCAAACCTATGAATATTCATTTGAACGACTCTTGTCTAACTTGACAAGCAATGTTCAATAGGTTATTCTCATGGAAATTCCAATTAAGATCATTCAGGCAAGTCAGTCTGATTTGGCTGAGATAGAGGCACTTCAAACTTCGTCTTTTCCGGCTGAAAAGCAGCAACCTTCCCATATCTTAGAAGAAAGTATCCGTAAGTGTGCGGATACCTTTCTTCTAGCTAGGGATGAAAACCAACTTTTAGGCTATATTCTATCAAGTCCCCAGTCAGACAATCCGCAATGTCTAAAAGTAGATTCTTTAGTCATTGAGTCTGACCATCAGAGACAAGGATTGGGAACACTTCTTCTTGCGGCTTTGAAAGAGGTGGCAGTTGAGCTGGATTACAAAGGGATTCGTTTGAAGAGTCCTGATGAGCTGCTTTCCTATTTTGAAATGAGCGGTTTTATTGATGAAGAAACTTCCCTTTATGAAACTAGCCAGGGTTTTAGTATGATTTGGTTTAATCCCTATTATCTGGAGGTACAATGAAGATCAGACAAGCAAGATTAGAAGATTTAGAACGTATCGTTGAGATTGAACTAGAAAATTTCTCGGTAGAAGAAGCTATTCCTCGATCTGTTTTTGAATCGCATTTGCGAGAAATTCAGACCTCTTTTCTGGTTGCGGAAAAAGTAGGTAGAATCATGGGGTACATAGAAGGGCCAGTTGGACCACACCGCCATCTGCAAGACCAGTCCTTTACAGAAGAAATAAAAGACTATAGTCATGAGCCTGGTGGTTATATCTCTGTGACCTGTCTTTCTATTGCCAAAGAAGCACAGGGCCTCGGACTTGGACAAAAATTACTAATAGCCTTGAAAGAAGTTGCTCTTGAAGATAAGAGAGATGGCATTAACCTAACCTGTCATGACTATCTCATCGCCTACTATGAAAAGCACGGATTTGTCAATGAAGGCTTGTCCCAGTCAACCTTTGCAGGGGAAACCTGGTATGATATGGTTTGGGAAACGAAAAAATAAGCTAGGAAAAGTATCATAGGTTGCTTTTCTTGGACTTTTAAGATATAATATTATGGATTGTCAACAAGGAGGAAAAACTTTTGAGTGAAAAGTCAAGAGAAGAAGAGAAATTAAGCTTTAAAGAGCAGATTCTGAGAGATTTAGAAAAAGTAAAAGGCTATGATGAAGTTCTGAAAGAAGATAAGGCAGTAGTTCGCACTCCTGCAAATGAACCTTCAGCTGAAGAACTCATGGCTGATTCCTTGTCAACGGTAGAGGAGATTATGAGAAAAGCTCCTACCGTGCCTACTCACCCAAGTCAAGATGTACCTTCTTCTCCAGCGGAAGAAAGTGGTTCAAGACCAGGACCAGGTCCAGGTCCTGTTAGACCTAAGAAATTTGAAAGAGAATACAATGAAACCCCAACAAGGGTAGCTGTTTCCTATAAGACGGCAGAGAAAAAAGCAGAACAAGCAGGTCCAGAAACACCTACGCCTGCTACAGAAACAGTGGATATCATCAGCGATACACCACGTCGTAGCCGTAGAGAAGGAGCAAAACCCGTTAAGTCTAAGAAAGAGAAGAAGTCACATGTGAAAGCTTTTGTGATTTCATTCCTTGTATTCCTTGCCTTGCTCTCAGCAGGTGGTTACTTTGGTTACCAGTACGTGCTAGATTCTTTGTTACCTATCGATGCTAATTCTAAGAAATATGTGACGGTTGGAATTCCAGAAGGTTCAAACGTTCAAGAAATCGGTACGACGCTTGAAAAAGCTGGTTTGGTAAAGCATGGTCTGATTTTTAGCTTTTATGCCAAGTATAAAAATTATACCGACTTGAAAGCGGGTTACTACAATTTGCAAAAGAGTATGAGTACAGAAGACTTACTCAAAGAGTTGCAAAAAGGTGGAACAGATGAACCGCAAGAACCTGTACTTGCGACTTTGACAATTCCAGAAGGTTATACCTTGGATCAGATTGCACAAGCTGTGGGTCAATTGGAAGGTGACTTCAAAGAGTCTTTGACAGCGGAGGCTTTCTTGGCAAAAGTTCAAGATGAGACGTTTATCAGTCAAGCAGTAGCCAAATATCCTACTTTATTGGAAAGTTTGCCTGCAAAAGATAGTGGTGCGCGTTATCGTTTGGAAGGATACCTTTTCCCAGCTACTTATTCTATCAAGGAAAGCACAACTGTTGAGAGCTTGATTGATGAGATGTTAGCTGCTATGGATAAGAACCTATCTCCTTACTATAGTACTATCAAATCTAAAAACTTGACTGTCAATGAGTTGTTGACCATTGCTTCCTTGGTCGAAAAAGAAGGTGCCAAGACAGAAGATCGTAAGCTCATTGCAGGTGTATTCTACAATCGTTTGAATCGTGATATGCCACTTCAAAGTAATATTGCAATCTTGTATGCCCAAGGAAAACTGGGGCAAAATATCAGCTTAGCTGAGGATGTTGCGATTGATACCAACATTGATTCACCTTATAATGTTTATAAAAATGTAGGTCTCATGCCTGGTCCAGTCGATAGTCCAAGTCTGGATGCGATTGAGTCAAGCATCAATCAAACTAAGAGCGATAACCTCTACTTTGTAGCAGATGTCACAGAAGGCAAGGTCTACTATGCTAATAATCAAGAAGACCACGATCGCAATGTCGCTGAACATGTCAACAGCAAATTAAACCAAACAAACTAAAATTATGTGATACTTCACATAATTTTCTTTAGAAAATATTATTAGAAGAAAGTTGAGAAAAATGGCAGAAAAAACATATCCTATGACCCTTGAGGAAAAGGAAAAACTTGAAAAAGAATTAGAAGAATTGAAATTGGTTCGTCGACCAGAAGTGGTAGAACGCATTAAGATTGCCCGTTCATACGGTGACCTTTCAGAAAACAGTGAGTACGAAGCAGCTAAGGATGAACAAGCCTTTGTCGAAGGACAAATCTCTAGCTTAGAAACAAAAATCCGCTATGCTGAAATCGTCAATAGCGACGCAGTTGCCCAGGACGAAGTAGCGATTGGTAAAACAGTCACCATCCAAGAAATTGGTGAGGACGAAGAAGAAGTTTATATTATCGTAGGTTCAGCGGGTGCGGATGCCTTTGCAGGTAAAGTTTCAAATGAAAGCCCAATTGGACAAGCCTTGATTGGCAAGAAAACAGGTGATACAGCAACCATTGAAACGCCTGTTGGTAGCTATGATGTAAAAATCTTGAAGGTTGAAAAAACAGCCTAAAAACAGAAAAAGGAGTGGGGAGGCGATGTACTTCACTCACTCCTTTTTCCATTTTGCTACTCTTCGAAAATCTCTTCAAACCACGTCAGCGTCGCCTTGCCGTA
>NZ_VMKU01000073.1:0-6352 GCF_013276315.1 Streptococcus sp. 2741
CTTGTTGGGCTCCAATGGGGAGTAGGTCCACATGTCCATAGTCACTATATACGAGAATTTCGCTATTGTTATGGAGCTGTTGATGCCCATATTGGAAGATATCATGAATCAACTTCAAGATGTTATACAAGGACTGGAGAAGGAGGTGATAAAGTCCATCGTTAATCGGAGATGGACTAGAATGCTTTTTGAAAGCAGATGAGTATTAGATTATGAAGCAGAGCTGGAAGACGCTGAGATTTTAGGAAAGTTTTGGAATAAGGAAGGTTACTATATTATAGTTTATAACAATGCTAAAAAAGCCCCTGAACTGTTCAAGGTAGAGTTCTCTGAGTGGAAGCGTATGCATATAGGGGAGACATATTAGACAGCGTTAGGGGGATACACTTACTTTTAAGTATCAAAAAAATGAGCACTTCCGTAATTGGAAATGCTTGTTTTTTGATATGTTTAGACTCTTATACTCAATGAAAATCAAAGAGCAAACTAGGAAACTAGGAAACTAGCCGCAGGTTGTTCAAAGCACTGCTTTGAGGTTGTAGATAAGACTGACGAAGTCAGTTACATATATCTACGGCAAGTCGACGTTGACGTGGTTTGAAGAGATTTTCGAAGAGTATTAGTCTTTATTTTCGTATGGCAAGATCAAGTTCAAGATGATTCCTGTCATGGCTGAAAGAGCAGTACCTGAAAGTGTAACTGGACCAAGTTTAAGGACAGCTCCTCCAAGTCCAAGAACCAACATAGCACTTGCGATGATGAGGTTTCGCATTTGAGCGAAATCAACACGTTCTTTAATCAAGACTTTCAAACCATTGCTGGCGATAACCCCATAGAGAAGGATTGACATACCACCAAGTACAGCGTTTGGAATAGTTGAAATCAAGGCAGTGAATTTACCAAGGAAGCTGAGGGCAATCGCGATGAAGGCAGCGTTACGGATAACTGAGACAGAAGCGATACGAGTCATACCGATAACCCCTGTATTTTCTCCGTAAGTTGTATTGGCTGGTCCACCAAGGAAGGCAGAAACAGAAGTTGCGATACCGTCACCAAGAAGAGTACGGTGGAGACCTGGTTCTTTTAAGAATTGACGGTCACAGATTTGACCCAAAACAGTATGGTCTCCGATATGTTCAGAAATTGTTACGATAGCGATTGGCAAGATAGCGATGGCTTCTGGACCAAAGTAAAGATTGTATTCTTTAAAGGCACCACCTGTGTTAAATGGCAAGTAGAAACCAGGAATTTCAAACCAGTTAGCTTTAAGAACTGGTGTAAAGTCAACCAAGCCAAGAGTTAGTGCGAAGAGGTAACCACCGATAATGGCAAAGAGAAATGGAATGATTCGTAGGAATCCTTTTCCCTTTGTATTGATAAAGGCAGCAATCAAGAAAGTAACAACTGCTACAAGAGCATTTTTCCAATTCCCATCAGCTACAAGACCAGCGTTGGTAACAGCTGAACCTGCAAGTCCAAGACCGATAACGATGATCATAGGTCCGATGATGATTGGTGGCAAGAGTTTATCAATCCATTTTGTTCCTACAAATCGGATGCTGGTAGCAACAAGGACATAGACCAAACCAGTCAAGATAACCCCTGTTTGAGCAGCAGATACATCCCCACCCATTTCTTTCATAGCCAGTGACATAGCTGTGATAAAAGCAAATGAAGAACCTAGATAAACTGGAACTTTAAAACCAGTTGAAATCATGTAGATGAGTGTTCCAACACCTGAAGCAAAAAGGGCAACAGATACAGGCATTCCCAAAATCAAGGGTACCAAGATGGTCGCACCAAACATGGCGAAAACGTGTTGGAAGCTAAGGAGAATTCCTTTTCCAGCCGAAGGACGTTGGTCAACGTCTAGTAACAAATCAACAGTTGATTCTTGTTTCATATAAACCTCACTTTTGGGTATCAAAAAAGAGCCCATTATTTTACAGCAATAGGCCCTCAGAGTAAGACTTCTCTAAAATCTAAACTTTAAAGAGTTTCAAGTATTTCTGTGTCTTCGTCACCTCACGGGATGACATTAAAAACCTTTGCTTAGGATAGTATAGCAGAAAAAAATGATTTTGTAAATCATTTTTTCCCGAGCCTAAAAATAAGAGAGCGAGGTTGATTTTGTAAATCATTTTTTCCCGAGCCTAAAAATAAAAGAGCGAGGTTGATTTTGTAAATATTTTTTTACTAAAAAGATTAAAGTGGGCGTTTATTTGGCATACCAGCCTTACGTGGATATTTATTTGGCGTTTCTTTTTTCTTTTCTACAACTGTCATATAACGCGGATCTCCATTTGGTAGGGCGTAGCTGAGATTGTCTTCGACTTTACTGAAGAGGAGGTTGAGGGCATTCTTAGCTTCTAATAATTCCTCAGGGGCATTGCTGGCCTTGAGTGCCAATAGTTTTCCGCCAACTTTAAGGTAAGGAATTGTCAATTCAGATAAAACCTGCATGCGGGCAACCGCACGAGCTGTTACAAAATCATATTGAGCACGGAAGTTCTTGTCTTGGGCAAAATCTTCGGCACGTCCGTGGTAGAAATGAACTCCGTTCAAATCCAATTCTTGAGCCAAAAGTTGCAGGAAGTTGATACGTTTATTGAGCGAATCAATGATGGTCACATCTAACTGAGGATAGAGGATTTTCATCGGCAGACTAGGAAATCCTGCCCCAGCTCCAATATCAAGCAATTTGATAGTTTCATTGGGAATCAAGCCTTGAAGAATGGGTGCAATCGAATCGTAAAAATGTTTGAGATAAACTTCTTCCTTGTCCGTAATAGCTGTTAAATTAATCTTTTCATTCCACTCAACCAAGAGTTCAAAATAACGATCAAATTGTTTTTTTTGCTGGTCCGAAAGTGGAAGATTTTGCTCGGCAAGCAAGTTGTAAAATGTTTCTGGTTTCATAGTTATTTCCTTCTTTAGTATCATCTTATTTTACCACAATCATTAAAAATTTGATATACTGGTACTAATCTAAAAGCAGAAAGGACTTATATCATGACTTGGATTATTCTTGGAGTTTTAGCTCTTATTGTTATTTTTGTGATTGTTAGCTATAACGGTTTGGTTAAAAATCGTATGCAAACAAAGGAGGCTTGGAGCCAGATTGATGTTCAGTTGAAACGTCGAAATGACCTCTTGCCAAACTTGATTGAAACTGTAAAAGGTTATGCTAAATATGAAGGTTCTACCCTTGAAAAGGTAGCAGAACTACGTAACCAAGTGGCAGCAGCGACTTCACCAGCAGAAGCTATGAAAGCTAGTGATGCCCTCACTCGTCAGGTTTCAGGTATTTTTGCAGTTGCAGAAAGCTATCCAGATTTGAAAGCTAGTGCCAACTTTGTTAAATTGCAAGAGGAGTTGACAAACACAGAAAATAAAATTTCTTACTCTCGTCAACTTTATAACAGTGTTGTCAGCAACTACAATGTAAAATTAGAAACTTTCCCAAGCAATATTATCGCTGGAATGTTTGGATTTAAAGAAGCAGATTTCCTTCAAACACCAGAAGAGGAAAAGGTAGTTCCTAAAGTTGATTTTAGCGGTTTAGGTGACTAAGATGTTGTTTGATCAAATTGCAAGCAATAAACGAAAAACGTGGATTTTGTTGCTGGTATTTTTCCTACTCTTAGCTCTTGTTGGTTATGCGGTTGGTTACCTCTTTATGCGGTCTGGGATTGGTGGTTTGGTTATCGCACTGATTATCGGCTTTATCTATGCCTTGTCCATGATTTTTCAATCAACAGAGATTGTCATGTCCATGAACGGGGCGCGTGAGATTGATGAACAAACGGCACCAGATTTCTACCACGTAGTGGAAGATATGGCTATGGTCGCTCAGATTCCTATGCCCCGTGTTTTCATCATTGATGATCCAGCCTTAAATGCCTTTGCGACAGGTTCTAACCCTCAAAATGCGGCGGTTGCTGCGACTTCAGGTCTACTAGCTATCATGAATCGTGAAGAACTAGAAGCTGTTATGGGACATGAAGTCAGTCATATTCGTAATTATGATATCCGTATTTCGACTATTGCAGTTGCCCTTGCTAGTGCTATCACCATGCTTTCTGGTATGGCAGGTCGTATGATGTGGTGGGGTGGAGCAGGTCGCAGACGAAGTGATGATGACCGAGATGGAAATGGTCTTGAAATCATTATGCTAGTGGTTTCCCTACTAGCTATTGTACTGGCACCTCTCGCTGCAACCTTGGTTCAGCTCGCTATTTCTCGTCAGAGGGAATTTCTGGCAGATGCATCTAGTGTCGAGCTGACTCGCAATCCCCAGGGAATGATTAATGCCCTAGATAAGTTGGACAATAGCAAACCTATGAGTCGCCACGTCGATGATGCTAGCAGTGCACTTTATATCAATGATCCTAAGAAAGGGGGAGGGTTCAAAAAACTCTTTTATACCCACCCACCTATCTCAGAACGGATTGAACGTTTAAAACATATGTAAAATGAAGGCTGGAAAAAGTCTTTAAAATCTGAAAAACGCATAATATCAGGTGTGAAAACTTGATATTATGCGTTTTATTATGGGAAGATTTACTTCTTTTTCTCCTAAAATTGTGTTTTTGCCCCACATATTTGCGATGTTGAAAATTTATAAATCTTGAAAATTAACTACCTCCAAACCGTGTTCTGTTAAGCGATAGATGATTGAACAGATCTCTTTTAAGAAACAACGGTCATGCGAAACAGTGATGAGACCACCAGGATAAGTGGCAAAGAGTTTTCTAATTTCGGGTTGAGAAGTTGGAGAAAAGTTTCGTGTGGGTTCATCTAGCAGGAGAAAGTTTGGTTTGCGCAAGACTAAATCCAAAAGCAGGAGTTTTCCTTGTTGTCCGCCAGATAAGAAGCGAATTTGATGCTGCATTTCTGGATAACTGAAATTGAGACTGGCTAAGTGAGATTGGATTTTTTGTAGTTCCTCTTTTTCCCCAGTTTTACTTAGATAGGCTATTGGTGATAAATCCAATTGCAGTTTTTGCTGGTAATCTTGTGGCATATAACCAAGCGAAATCTCTCTTTTAGCATTAAAAAGTTGCTGTAACTTGGCTAATAGGGTCGATTTTCCAATACCATTTGGCCCTATAATACCGATTTTTTCTTGGCCACGGACAGTTAATTGTAGTTCTTGCACCAAAATTCGCTCGCCAATGGATAAATTTTCTTTTTCCAGTTGGATTAAGACTTTAGAAGTAGGTAATGGCTGTATATCTGAGAAGAAAAGTCTGATTTCTTCCTCTTCAAGTGGCTTTTGGGTCATGGCCTGAGCTGCTCTTTCGTAGCGTTTTTCTTGTGAGAGGACAGTTTTCATCTTTTTAGCCAATAGGCGACCGGCAGTACTGTCTTTGGTAGCTCGAAGAGCAGTTTCTACATTTTGTTTAACTCGTTGATGTTTTTCCATGGTTTTATCGTAGGCTCTTTGGTCGTTGGCTGCTTGCTGGGTTTGTCTGGCAAAATTAGCCTTTCTCTGCTCACTATAACTATCATAGTCTAAATGCTCTACTAGTGTTTCTGCTTCTTTACGGTGCTTGACCAGTCGCAAGTGAACAATAGTGTCTGCCGTTTCAGAAAGAAAGTCCTCATCATGGGAAATGAAAATAACGGTTTGCCGAATCTTGCGCATTTGACCTTTTAGCCAATCAACCGTCTCAAGATCCAAGTCATTTGAAGGTTCATCTAAAAATAGAATCTCAAAAGGTTTGGCTAACTCATGGATGAGCTGAATTTTCAAAGCTTCACCCCCTGATAGACTACCAATCTCTTGGTCGCTTGCGAAACGATTGCTATCAAAATGCAATTCCTCAGCTAAACGATAGAGGACACTGTAATCTAAATCAATAGTATCTAAAAAGAAGTAGTCGTGTAGAGTTCTATTTTTCAGGTCCTCAGGAAGTTTTTGAGGAATGTAGGCTATTGATTGATAATCAGATTGAATGTCTCCCCCGATAGTGAAATCAGGCAAAGTTTCCCCCATTAAAATTTTAAGTAAGGTGGATTTGCCATTTCCTTCTTCACCAATAATAGCGACCTTTTCCCTGTCTTGGATGGTCATGCTGAGGTCAGAGACAAGGTCTCGTAAATCTTTGTTTTGTGTGATGGTCAGGTGATTGATTTTTATCATATGATTGCCCTTTCTAGAATGTTGATACTACATAACAAAAAGCTCTACTTTACCTAGTAGAGCCCAAAGTCTATGTCAAAAAAACTCTATTAATACTCTTCGAAAATCTCTTCAAACCACGTCAGCGTCGCCTTACCGTATATATGTGACTGACTTCGTCAGTCTTATCTACAACCTCAAAACAGTGTTTTGAGCAACCTACGG
>NZ_VMKU01000074.1:0-14433 GCF_013276315.1 Streptococcus sp. 2741
ATTCGCTAATTGTTTTTTAAGGCGATTGATTTTTACTTCCGTCGCATCAATCATTACCGTGTCCTCAGAACTGAGAGGAGTTCTTGAAATCGTAAAACCACTTTGAACAAGAGTTACTTCAACCCATTGATTCCGATGGGTTAAGTTGCTTTCGTGGATACCAAAATCAGCCGCAATTTGTTCATAAGTGCGGTATTCTCGCACATATTGAAGAGTGGCCATCAGAAGGTCTTCTAGGCTTAATTTAGGTTTTTATCCATCTTTTGCGTGTTTAATTTTTAATACGGCTAACATCTCTTCAAAAGTCGTGCGCTGAACAGCAACAAGGAGCTTAAATCGTGTATCAGTTAGTTGTTTACTTGCTTCATAATTTTATTGTATCATATTTTTGTTTCACAGGAAGTCTAATCTAATGGAATAGGAGGCAGTAAGATGGAAACTATCATAGCTTGTACTCATAAACTACTCAAAACGATATATGAAGTCTTATATCTCCATAAAAATACATAATTTCACAGTGTTTTTTTTAATGCTGACGATATTACAGGAATAAATGAAATTGCAAAATAAATGATAACTGAAATAAAGTATACTGGCAAAATTCCAATTAAGTCTGCTAGATAACTAAATGAAACTAGCGCTACAGCATACATTAGTTGCATTAAAACACTTCTGGCAGCAAAAGCTCTTGCCAATATACTAGGATCAACTTTTTCTTGAATAATTGATTCTTGAATTATATTTCTAATTTGTGCAGGGGGGCCGACTAGAAAAGAAATAATAATTGTTATGATAGGGCTTCTATTAACAGTGTAAAATAGTGTGAGTAGTGTAACAAGAAGTGATGATATAAACAAAAATTTTCCTGGAAAATGTTGAAGTTTATGAGAGTATTTTGTTATTACCCCTCCTCCAACTATAATCCCTAAGAAGTATGCTGAACCCTGGTATCCCCACCAAGTTTCACTTGTTAAAAGGATAGTGGTTGTAAATGCTAGGAGGTATGAAGATGTCCAAATCACATTTGCAAAATTTTCAATAATATCCATAATAGTTATATCCCTGATGACAGGATTATCCCTTATAGGTATGAGACCTTCAAAAATTTGATATACATATGAACTTTTGGAAGAGTTTGGTTTATGTTGATTCTTTTCAACGTGAATATAAAAACTTAGAACTGAGGAGAGCAAGAAACACAAAGATATACAATATAATGAATATTGCAAACCTAGTAACGTAGACAATGGAATTGCAAGTGCCCAGCCTGCTGTTTGAACGGATTGACGAATGCTTAGGGTGAGACCGTTTGCTTTTACTATCGCATCATTATCAACTATACTAGGAACAATAGCTAGACGTGCAGGAGTATAAAAACTATTGGTGATGCTTATTAAAAAGACTGTGGAATAGGTTATTATAATACTATCATTAAATGAACTGATAATGGTATAAGACAGAGTAACTAGCCCACCAATCAGATTAGTAAACGACAATACATTTTTATGTGAAATTTTGTCTAAAAAAATAGGTCCAATCAAACCTCCTATAACTGCTGAAATAGTTCCTATTATCAAAACAAATGTTGATTCACTGATAGAATTACTTTGTGAATAAACCTTTGAGATGATTGTTACACTGAAAAAAATATTTGCAATCAAGTTAAAAATTTGATTGCAAAGTAAGTATTTAAAATTATTATTGCTTATCTTAACTCATTCCTTTTGCAAATAAATATTGATTAGTATAGCAAAAAAATATATTTTACGCAATTACTATGCTCTCGTGTTGATATACCATACATATGAAAGCTTCTACCTTTCCTTTTGTATATCTATCTAATTTTAGCCATATTGCTTGAGAATTCCATAACCTTTCTTGCAAAATCATAGTTTTAGGTGGTGACTAAAATAGATAGAAATATAATATTGCTTACGGTAGGAATTATGGTATCTCTTGGGAACAGTGATCTCTCTAAACATGTAAAGTCTGATTTTATTAATTAAGGAGGTACATTTATCGTATGGTTTTATAATCACTCTATGAGGGACAGGGGAATCACTTGCTGATTCCTCCTAATTTCTAGCTGGACGGTATTGATCGGACTCTTTATAAGCTCTAAGGTTGCATGGGAAGAGCTCCTCCAACTTAAATCAGCGTAATGGGATAATACAGAATGGTCCATTTTTCTAATAAGTATAGTTGAGTCGGATGAAGATATGCTATATTGACTTTCATTTCTTTCTCCTCAAGGGAATTCGATACTCACTTCTGTTTGCCTTTAAATCGCCATTGGAAGCGGAGCTTGTCATAAAAGGGAAACTCGATAAACAAGACTCCCAAACCCAGACAGAGACTGGCAAGAACGTCTGATGGGTAATGAACTCCCACCCAAAAAGAGACAGTAGTTCATACTACTATTACTCTATTTTCATTGCTTTCACAATTGCTAAGGCAGTCAATACAAAAATAAAAAGTGGAAGCACTGTGATTTTTAGGTTTGTAGCACTCGCTAAGGCAACGATGAGCATGCTAAGAATTCCTGGTACAACAACATTGAATACTCCAAGCACTGACTGGATGGTTCCCATGACTTCTTCTGGAACCATCGAGAATACAAGGTTGAAAATCCGAGGCCCCATCATTCCTACTGCAACTGCGCATAAGAAGACAACTACCAATAAAAGGAGGAAATGATTGATCAACCAAGAAAAGAGAATACAGAGATGCATAATTTCTTCAAAGTAGACAATCATTTTTATGGGAATATTTTTTAGGATACCTCCACTCAAAAAACTTCCCACAATCGTTCCTGAAAAAATAACCACTGACAATGCTGCAATGGATTTCCCAGTGTCAAAGAAGATAAATGGATGATGAATCAACATCAAAGTCGTTAAAGGGGTAATAATGCTTAAAATCACTTGGTTCATAGCTGCAATGAATATTAATTTGATGATGGTTGGAAAACTTGACAATATCTTCATAGAATAGAGGAAATGCTCTCCAAAAGATTTTGCGGTTAATCTTTTACTAACCTCCATCTGTCCCTCAATATCTCTCAAAGAAGTACGAATAAACACCACACCCAACAGTGCAAAAAGAAAGGTCAAAGCATTCAAACCCACAAACATCTGAAGACTGATGACCCCAATCAAAACTCCACCTGTAAGGTTGCTAAGAATATTAACTACACCAGCAGTTGCCTGTCTAAACCCCATAGCATCTGTCATATCATCTCCTATAATCCTCACATACAAAGGAGAAATCATAGCACCTGCAAAATAACTCATGGTATCTGATAAAAGATTGATGCCACAAATAAGAAAAACCATCCCCATAGAAAAGTTCTTATCCGTTACAAACAGTGTCAATAGAGTATAAAGCAGAAACTTACTTGCCAATATAGCAATATATTTTGCAACACGATTTTTTTGAAAATCGGCAATAACGCCTGTGAACAACTGAGAAATCTGCGGCAAAGTCTCCGAAACTGTTATACAAAGAACAGCTAATGAAGCAAATTTATATCCCGATACATAAGAAATAAATGAAATATAAAACAGCGTATCACCAAATGACGAAACCCATTGATTAATTAGCAACATCCGGTAATTTTTATTGGTCAGAAAAGTATTCATTGGATTGCCTCCTTCTTCAGCTCAAAAGGAAATTGAAATCCTAACAACGCCCAATATATCCCCAAAGCTCCAATACCAAAATCAAAAACTATTGATGATATTCTAATACATCAATTTTGGTTTGTCAATAATTTTTATGGTGTTTTTTTATTTTTTTTGAAATATGAATTTAAGTTATCTAAAAATACAAATCTTTTTCTTAATCTTCACTTTCCAATAATTTCATTTCCTTCTCAATTTCTAGCATCATTCTCTGGTTCTCTTCGTGCTTGTAAAGCTGATAAGATACTTGATAAAAACCTAGTATCCTATCCCTTTCAGCAAAGCTCTCGCTTATATTTCCCAATAAACAATACAAATCTGCTAATCGATAACTACTATTATATCTTTTACAAATAGCTATCGTTTCTGTAATTTCTGCTATAGCTTCAGATGTTCGTTCATTCAACCACAAATATCTACAATAGTTATATCGGAATTTAATCATCAATTCTAACTGTTCCAAATGATGAACAGATAGTGACTGGAGGTTCTCTTTTAAAAGTTGATAGAGTTCCTGATATGTGTCTTCCTGCCCCATATCAAAATAAAAATTAGCCAAGGTATTTCCCAGTTGTAGATAGTAAAAATCAGATTTTTTCAGAGATAACAGTATTTTTTCCAGTTTCGCAACTGCCCCTGTTTGATGATTTAAATAACAGAATTGAACTAATGTATCAATCCAGTCCAAATAAATCTGGTCTTTAGCAGATAGACGAGTACGTTTAGATTTTTCCAGTTCATAGATGTAATGGAGAGATTCATATTCCCTCTCATCCAAAAATTTCTTAGATAATTCTTTAAACTTATCAATATTTTCTAAACTAGAAACCTCAGTATCTTCAAAGAAATAATCCATGCTCACCTTCAATCGCTTAGATAGTTGAAAGAGTAATTCTGACCCAGGTGAATATTTACCTTGCTCCATACGGCTAATCTGCCCTTGCTCACAAATCCCCTCAGCTAATTCTTTTTGAGATAATTTTAATTCCTTTCTTTTATTTTTTAATCGTGTCGCTAATAGCATACCCACACTTTCTTCCTCCTTGCTTTATTTATTAAAATATATCAAACACCAAAACATGTTTCAAGTATATATTTCATATGGTTCTATTTGTATTTGTACAATTTTTTATCTTTTCCATCACTTCTGCTTGCCTTTAAATCGCCATTGGAAGCGGATCTTGTCATAGAAGGGAAATTCGATAAACAGGACTCCCAAACCCAGACAGAGACTGGCAAGAACGTCTGATGGATAATGAACTCCCAGATATACCCTTGATACCAGCACACTAACTAGGTAGAGGCCAAGGACGATTTGTACAATTTTTCTCCAGACTGGATTTTTAATTCGTTGACTGAGAATGACAATCAGAGTACCTACCATCAAAGTTACAGCCAGAGAATGCCCACTTGGGAAGGAAAATCCCTTCTCCTCCACAAGATGTAAGATAGCTGGTCGTGGGCGCTGGTAGATATTTTTAAAGGTCACGATTAAAAGACCCGCTAAAGCCAAATTCCCCAGCATGAAGAAACTTTCTATCTTCCATCGCTTACGATAAAAGACAAAAGCTGTAATAACAACCCAAGTGATAATCACTGGGATATCAATCAAGCGTGTGATGGCTTTGAAAAGAATAGTCAAGTAATCTGGCAAATCTCCTCGAACTACCGTTTGAATCAATTGGTCAAAACCGACCAGCGTTTCAGGGTAAAATTTGACCATGTAGCCAAGAATAACGAAAAGTAAAAGGGCAAAACTGCCCTTCATTAAAAATGTTTGTTTATCTTTCATAGTGTTTTAAGGTTGGTTTCAAAAGGACGTACAACAACCAGAATGAAACGGAAAAGATTACACCCTCAATCAAGTTAAAAGGTAATACCATGGTCATTAGGTAGTTGGAAAGTCCCAAAATTTTTCCAATATCAAAGTTAGCAAACTTAGCGTACAAAGGAACAGCATAAACATAGTTGAGAACCAACATGGCAAAGGTTAAACCAATAGTTCCAGCTAGAGAGCCTAGTAGGAAACGAAGGGTTGTCCGTTCCTTTTTCCAAATCAAAGCAAATACGATGACAAAAACTCCCAAAGCTACGATATTCATCGGCAAACCAATGTAAGTATTCACTCCTTGGCTGTTAAGAAGCAATTTCAAGAGTGAGCGAAGCAAGAGCACTCCTAGAGCAGCAGGCAAATCCATGACCACCAGACCCACAAGGACTGGCAAGATACTAAATTCGATCTTGAGGAAGGATGCCGCTGGCAAGAGCGGAAAGTCAAAGTACATCAGCACAAATGAGATGGCTGATAAGATCGCAATGGTCGAAAGTCGACGTGTGTTTGTCATAACAGGTTCCTCCAATTTTCTATAAAATCAGAAGAAGTTAGAAAGGATTCCTCTATCTATTCTCACTTTTTATATCCCAAAAGTTCCCTCTCACTCTATTAAGGAAATTCAAGCAAGCGGTTACAGTTTAGCTATAAATCTATCAGAACAGACAAAGCTATTCTTTCGTCTTCTCCCATCCAGACTATACTGTCGGTTGTGGAATCTCACCACATCAGCTTGCGCTCGCGGACTTATTTGGCTAAGATATTTTAGATTTATCTAGGCGTCGCAGTCGAAGATAATACTTAAAGTATATCGAGACAAGACAACGACGAGAAAGCTAAAATAGCTAGTCAAATTTACCGCCGGTCGGGAATCACACCCTGCCCTGAAGACTCTTTTATCATAACAAAAAACGCTTGCAAGCGCAAGCATTTTGTTCATTTTCATTTTTTATTTCAATTTATCTGCTTCATAGGTATGAACGAGCTCAAGACCTGCAAAGTGCTGCTGGCGGAGGGCTTCGTAGACAATCATGCAGACGGTATTAGACACATTGAGACTGCGGACATGTTCATCATTCATGGGAATACGGAGAGCCTTCTCAGGATGTTCTCGCATAAAGTCCTCAGGCAAGCCCTTGTCTTCACGTCCAAAGAGAAAATAATGGTCCTCGTCAGTCGATAAATCCACATCAGAATACACTTTCTCAGCAAATTTTGAGATCAGATAGAGTTTGCCCTTCATATGAGACATGAAATCCTCCAAACTCTCGTAAAAATAAATCTCTAGTTTATCCCAATAATCCAATCCAGCTCGCTTCATCTTGCGGTCGTCAATAGGAAAGCCCATTGGCTTGATGATGTGGAGGGGAGAATTGGTCGCAGCACAAGTACGCGCGATATTGCCTGTATTTTGTGGAATTTGTGGTTCAAATAATACAATGTGATTTGTCATGACTTGCTTCCTTTCACCATTGCAAAAAAATAGCCACACTGCCCGGAGTCAAGCTCAGCAAACAGCGTGGTTAAGGCATCGTTAACTTACCTCACAACAGGTTTGAAGTAAATCAGCGAAACTACTTTCTTAGTATAACACTTTCAGAATCATTGTCAATAGAAACGACTTGATTTTTTCAATTTTTTCAAGCTATTTCCAAGGATTGTAAAATCGTCCTTGATTCTGCAAGATAAGTAGTAAACTAGCTACTAAAAACAAGGCTGCCAAGAACAAGGTAAGATAGTCTCCTTTTTTCAAGGCCTGATAACTATACCAAGTGCGTTTTTTCTCTTTCCCAAAGCGCCGAAGCTCCATGGCGGTCGCGATGGTATCAATGCGTTCTAGCGAGCTAAAAATCAAGGGAGTAATAATGCGCAAATTGCCTTTGATTCGTTGCATAAGAGAAGCTTTCTTGGATAATTCCATCCCACGCGCCTCCTGAGACATTTTGATAGTAAAGAATTCTTCCTGCAAATCTGGAATATAGCGCAAGGTCAGACTGACTGAATAGGCAATCTTGTAAGGCACACCAATTTGATTTAAACTAGAAGCAAACTGACTAGGATGGGTTGTCATCAAAAAGATAATAGCCAGAGGAATGGTACAAAGGTACTTAATGGCCAGATTTAGCAGATAAAAGAGCTCCTGGCTGGTCAGAGTGTAGGCACCGATTCCCTGCCAAATCACACTTCTCTCTCCGTAAAGTCCAACCCCATACTCAGGAGAAAAGAGATAGACCATCAAAACGTTTAAAACGGCAAATACCGTCGCAAAAACGGCCACAAAGGAAACATCTTTAAAACGGATTTCTGACAAATAGAGGAGAAAGACCGAAAAGATGGCAATCAGAACAAGCAGTCTGGTATCATAGCTAATCATGGCCGCCAATGACACGAGGATGAAAAAGAGAAGTTTACCAGCTCCTGACAAGCGATGAATCACAGTATCTCTATGCTGGTAACCAATTAATTTAGCTTGCATCCTTCTCTCCTTTCTTTGTAAAATGCCGTTAAAGCAAGTGGATCCACGTCTAGTTTTTTAGCCAAGTTGAAGATTGAAGTTTCTTTTAGATTGGCTTTTACTAACAGCTCAGGATTGCTCAACAGACTAGCTGGATCAGTATCAGCAATCAGTTCTCCATCAACCATGACAAGGGCCCTGTCTGAATAATCCAGCATCAATTGCATATCATGCGTAATCATGACGATGGTATGACCTTTTTGATGCAACTCTTCGAGAAATTCCATAATCTCAGTATAGTTCTTCTGGTCTTGACCTGCTGTCGGTTCATCTAAGAGGATAATTTCAGCTCCTAAAACCAAAATCGAGGCAATAGTGACACGTTTTTTCTGACCAAATGACAGGGCAGAAATAGGCCAATTACGGAATTCATAGAGACCACAGATTTTCAAAGTTTCATAGACTCTCGTTTCAATTTCCTTCTCATCCACACCTCGCAAACGAAGTCCCAGAGCCACCTCATCAAAAATCATGTTAGTTGAAATCATTTGATTAGGATTTTGCAGCACATAGCCTACTCGTTCCGCCCGCTCTGCAACAGAATCTCCTTTTATATCCTGCCCTTCCCAAAGATAGCGACCTTCCGTCTGAATAAAGCTACTTAAGGCCTTGGCTAGAGTTGACTTCCCTGCTCCATTTTTCCCGACAATGGCAATCTTTTCACCCTTTTTAATATCCAAATGTAGGGATTTTAAAATCGGTCTATCATCATAAGAAAAAGAAACCTCCTCTAGTCTAAAAAGTGACTGCAAATCTGGCATCTCTTTTGCCAGTTCATTCTGCAACTGAACCTGACCTTTTGAGATAGACAAGTTATCCAGATCTGCTAACTGTTCTTCCTTGGCTAAATCCACACCCAATTGACGGAGAGTGGTGAGATAAAGGGGTTCGCGAATTCCATTTTGGGTCAACAAATCAGTCGCCAATAACTGATCAGGACTTCCATTAAAGAGGATACGGCCATCGTTTATCAAGACAATCCGATCCACAGGTCGATGCAGAACATCTTCCAAACGGTGCTCGATAATAAGGGTCGTCGTCCCCTCCTCCTTATGAATCTGATCAATCAATTCAATAATATCCTGACCTGACTTGGGATCCAGATTGGCGAGTGGCTCATCAAACAAGAGAATCGGACTTTCATCAATCAAGACACCGGCTAGACTAACTCGCTGCTTTTGTCCACCAGACAAGTCTTGAGGACGCTGAGCTAGTAAAGGGAGAAGGTCCAGCTTTTCAGCCCATTTATGAACACGACTTTTCATCTCTTCTAGACTTGTTACATCATTTTCTAGAGCAAAAGCCAAGTCCTCTGCCACAGATAAGCCGATAAACTGCCCATCTGTATCCTGCAAAACTGTGCTAACCAGATGAGACTTATCATAGATGCTCATATCAAAGGCTGTTTGACCCTTTATCAAAAATTCTCCATATGTCTGACCCTTGTAAATATTGGGAATAATCCCATTCAAACACTGACCCAAGGTAGATTTACCTGATCCAGATGGTCCAACAATTAAGACTTTCTCTCCCTTGTAAATGGTCAAGTCTATCCCTTGCAAGGTCGGTTCTTGTTGTGTTTCATACTGGAAAGAGAAATCCTTCCACTCAATTATAGCTTCTTTCATCTTACTCTCTTCATTCGCTTCTTCTACTCAATGAAAATCAAAGAGCAAACCAGGAAGCTAGCCGTAGGTTGCTCAAAACACTGTTTTGAGGTTGCAGATAGAGCTGACGCGGTTTGAATTTAATTTTCGCAGAGTATTAGACTTCTATTTTATCATAAATCTACCCCTTCTTGCAGACTCTTCTATTAAAAACTTAGCGCCAAAAAGATTCCTATCCTAGCTTACTTGCCTAACTAATCTATAAACATCGAAAAAGACTGGTTGCCCAGCCTTCTCCATCATTTTAGTCCTTTTTCAAACTTCCTGCACGAGTTTGAGTTCCTGCATAGGCAAGCAAGAGAAGAGTTCCTGCAATAGCTACAGATACACCATTAGCAATTCCCGCAACAATTCCTTGGGCAAATACTTTTTCTGCAGCTTCTTGATAAATCACAACATCTCCAAGTGGTGCCAAGACACCCCAAACAAGGGCATTTGCAAGTAGTTGAATGAGGTTAAAAATAAGAATATCTTTCCAGTCAAAGACACCATTGATCACGCGAACGTACTTTCTAAATAGCCCCACAGCTAGACCAAAGAGCCCACTAGCGATAATCCAAGTCCACCACAGACCGTAACCAGCAAGAGAGTCCTTGATTGCATGACCAATCAACCCGACAAGCAAACCGATAATCGGTCCAAAAATAATAGAAAGTAGCGCTTGTACCGCATACTGAAGCTGGATGCTTGTATTTGGAACAGGGGTCGGAATGTTGATCATCCCGATGACGACAAAGAGGGCAGCGCCAATTCCTACAGCAACAACTTGTTTAATTGATTGATTTTTCATCTATATTCTCCTATTTTATGATTCTATTTTCTTTATTTCAATGGTCCAAGATGAACCGACACCTACATTATAGGCCTTGGCAAAGGAACCTTGGTTGATAGCCAGACCTAAACGATAGAGAGAGTTGATGTAAAGGATGGGTTGCCCAATTCTCACATCTGCAAATGATTTGCCATAAACAACCTGATTTTGATAGACCAGCATATCAGCGTGATAGATGGTCACTTCAAAACGGTCACCAAATTCTGGTTCCAGTTTGTAAAATTCTTCTCGCGTAATAGAGGTCCAAAGCGAACCAAAACGCACATCCAGAATATCAATGGCTCCCTTCACCAGATGATCTTCACTAATGGTCTCTACGACTGGAAGTTCCACAATCTGATCCACACTGAGCTCTGGCCCCACTTCCTCAAAAGAAATGTGACCACTGGCCAGTTTAGCACCAGTATAGGCATAGACATCACGACCGTGGAAAGTATAAGAATGCTCTGTGTTTTGACGCCTATTAGCTACCTCAGAAATTTCACGAACGGCTACAATACCAACGTGTTTCTTGATAAAAGAAAGAGTCCCATTATCTGGCGTGACAATGTATTGATTGTTTGCAGTCTTGGCAACCACACTCTTACGTTTCGAGCCGACACCTGGATCGACAACCGATACAAAAGTCGTTCCCTCAGGCCAGTAATCCACCGTCTGAAAGAGACGGTAACTACCCTCAAAAATATTATAAGGTGTGATATCGTGCGTCAAGTGATGAATTTTTAAGGTTGGAGACTCTTCTAAAGCCACTCCAATCATAGCCGATACCGCACCATCAACCAGACCAAAGTCTGATTGTAATACCAGTAAATTATTATTCATTTTATCTCCTTGTATATCCTTTATCATACCATATTTCAGAGAAAGTCGCTAATAGCTATTTCAATTGCTTAGGGTATAGTTTTACCTTATAGCAGATTTCCGCTAAAAGTTCTCCCTTATTGGCTAGTAGGTGCATTTTTTTTGAAAAAGGATATGATAGTTACATCATGAAAAAGTAGGTTTTATTATGAAAATTATCCTTGTCGGAGGGGGAAAAGTTAGTTTTGCCCTCTGTCGCTCCTTGGTTGCAGAAAAGCATGATGTTTTGCTGATTGAGCAAGACGAAGCTGTTCTCAATCATATTGTCAGTCGCTTTGATATCATGGGTATCCTTGGTAACGGGGTCGATTTTGCCATTCTTGAGCAAGCCAGCGTCCAAGATTGTGATATCTTTATCACCCTGACTGAGTACGATGAAGTCAACATGATTGCAGCTGTTCTAGCCAAAAAAATGGGAGCTAAAGAGACCATCGTTCGGGTGCGGAACCCTGAATATTCTAACTCCTATTTCAAAGAAAAGAATATTCTCGGTTTTTCTCTTATCGTTAACCCTGAGCTCTTGGCTGCCCGCGCTATCGCCAACATCATTGACTTCCCCAACGCTCTATCTGTCGAACGTTTCTTTGGTGGACGGGTCAGCTTGATGGAATTCACTGTTAAATCCTCCAGTAGTCTTTGCCAAATGCCCATTTCTGATTTTCGGAAAAAAATTTGGCAATGTCATTGTCGTGCGATAGAAAGAGATCATCAAATTATCATTCCAAGCGGTAACATGACTGTACAGGATAAAGATAGAATCTTTGTCACTGGTAACCGTGTTGATATGATACTCTTCCATAATTATTTCAAGTCTCGTGCCGTGAAGGGTCTTCTTATTGTTGGAGCTGGTAGAATTGCCTATTATCTACTAGGTATCCTCAAAGATAGTCGTATTGATACTAAGATTATTGAAATCAATCCTGAAATCGCTAGCTTCTTTAGCGAGAAATTCCCAAACCTCTACATCGTTCAAGGAGATGGTACCGCACAAGATATCCTGCTGGAAGAAAGTGCTCAAAACTATGATGCCGTTGCGACTCTAACAGGGGTCGATGAGGAAAATCTGATTACCTCTATGTTCCTGGACAGGGTAGGTGTACAGAAAAATATTACCAAGGTCAATCGTACCAGTCTCCTCGAAATTATCAATGCGCCTGATTTTTCAAGTATCATCACACCTAAAAGTATTGCCGTAGACACGATTATGCACTTTATTCGTGGTCGGGTTAATGCCCAGTATTCAGACCTTCAAGCCATGCACCATCTAGCCAATGGCCAAATCGAAACCCTGCAATTCCATATCAAGGAAGCCAATAAAATGACTGCCAAACCTCTTTCTCAACTGAAATTGAAAAAAGGGGTTCTTATTGCAGCTATCATTCGAAAGGGCAAAACGATTTTCCCAACTGGGGAGGATATGTTGGAAGTTGGAGACAAGCTCCTAGTAACAACCTTGTTGCCGAATATCACTAAGATTTATGACTTGATCGCGAGGTAAGAAATGAATAAAAGTATGATTCGCTACCTCCTTTCAAAGTTACTTTTGATTGAAGCGGTTCTCCTTTTGGTTCCTGTAGCTGTCGCTCTCTATTACCGTGAATCGAGCCAAGTCTTTACAGCCCTCTTTACAACGATTGGAATTCTGGTATTACTAGGTGGCTCAGGAATTTTACAAAAGCCAAAAAATCAACGGATTTATGCCAAGGAGGGAATCTTGATTGTGGCCCTCTGTTGAATCCTTTGGTCCTTCTTTGGTGGTCTCCCCTTTGTCTTTTCTGGGCAAATCCCTAGCGTTATTGATGCCTTTTTTGAAATTAGTTCTGGCTTTACAACTACTGGAGCAACTATTTTGAACGACGTTTCGGTTCTCAGCCGTTCCCTCCTCTTCTGGCGAAGTTTTACCCACTTGATTGGAGGGATGGGAGTGCTTGTTTTTGCACTTGCTATTATGGACAATGCCAAAAATAGCCACCTAGAGGTGATGAAGGCTGAGGTTCCAGGTCCTGTTTTTGGCAAGGTTGTATCCAAACTAAAAAACACTGCCCAGATTCTCTATCTCCTTTATCTAGCTCTCTTCTCCCTCTTTGTCATCATCTATTATCTAGCTGGCATGCCTCTCTACGATAGTTTTGTCATTGCTACGGGGACAGCGGGAACTGGAGGCTTTACCGTCTATAACGACGGAATTGCCCACTATGGCAGCTCACTGATTACCTATCTGGTCAGTATCGGAGTTCTGGTTTTTGGGGTAAATTTCAACCTCTACTACTACCTCATGCTCCGTCGCATCAAGGCCTTCTTTGGTGACGAAGAACTTCGGGCTTACTTGGTCATTGTACTGGTTTCTACAGGCTTGATTAGCCTCAACACCCTCTACCTCTACCCAGGGTTTTCAAAGAGCTTTGAAATGGCCTTCTTCCAGGTTTCCAACATCATTACAACAACTGGTTTTGGATATGGAGATATTACCAACTGGCCCCTCTTCTCCCAGTTTATCCTCCTTTTCCTCATGGCAATCGGTGGCTCTGCTGGATCAACTGCAGGTGGACTCAAGATTATTCGAGGCCTCATCCTTTCAAAAATTGCCAAAAATCAAATTTTGTCCATTCTATCTCCCCACCGTGTTTTGACTCTCCATGTGAATCAAACGGTGATTGATAAGGATACCCAGCATAAAATTCTCAAGTATGGTAGATTGAAACTAGAATAGTACATCTGGACTTCTAAAACATTGTTAGAAATCGATTTGACTGTCCCGATTGATTTGTCCTATTCTTATTTCATTTTATTATATCTTTAAATCCCGATCAGACATTTCAGTACCTGACTTATCCTCAATGAAAATCTCTTCAAACTGCGTCAGATCTATCTGCCCGACTTTATCACTTAATTTTCCGCCGACCTTACTTAATCCCTTGGTACATCTGGATTTTCCGACTATTTTCCAACTTTTTGTTTGTTGTATATAATTATGTATGCTATAATAGAGTATGGCATTTATTAAAACAACAACCAACAAAGAAGGGCGTACTAACGTCGAGAGA
>NZ_VMKU01000075.1:0-11589 GCF_013276315.1 Streptococcus sp. 2741
AACCTACGGCTAGCTTCCTAGTTTGCTCTTTGATTTTCATTGAGTATAAAATGCCAGAAAAAGAGCATAAAAGAGTACACAAAAAGAGACAAAAACAAGATCTACTAAATAAAGGTTTTTTATTTGATAGGCTTAGTTGTTCATGTCTCCCTTACCTCCGAGTATTGGTATCTTTATACTATACTTTTAAGGAAATTTTGTCAACAGAAAACTGGAAATTCCAAGCTCTAAAATACGAGTGATAAGCATTAGTACCGAGTTCTTTGTCTTCCATAGGGGCATCCTCCTTGCTCTGATGTAGTATAGCACTAAAAAACAAAATATCATAGTGGACATATTAAAAACTTGAATGTTAATTACAAAGTTTGGTGGGTTGATTTGTAGGCTTTTCATGGTATAATCAAGAGAGTAAATCTTTATGGAGGAAGTATGAAATTAAATATTCAAGAGATACGCAAGCAGTCTGAAGGCTTGCATTTTGAACAAACGTTAGACCTAGTCGCAGACCTGCGTGCACGTAATCAAGAAATTTTAGATGTAAAAAATATCCTTGCAGTTGGGAAAGTACAGTACGAAAACCGTATGTATTTCTTAGATTATCAACTATCTTATACCATTGTTCTTGCTTCAAGTCGTAGTATGGAGCCAGTTGAGTTAGTTGAATCTTATCCAGTAACGGAAGTTTTCATGGAAGGTGCAACTAACCAACTAGATCAGGAAGTTTTAGACGATGACTTGGTCCTGCCTATCGAAAATGGAGAACTTGACCTTGCTGAGAGCGTGTCAGACAATATCCTACTAAACATTCCTATCAAGGTCTTGACGGCTGAAGAAGAAGCTGGCCAAGGATTTGTTTCAGGAAATGACTGGCAAATCATGACAGAAGAAGAATACCAAGCTCAACAAGCAGTTAAGAAAGAAGAAAACAGTCCTTTTGCTGGTTTACAAGGACTATTTGATGGAGACGAATAATGGTTTTGTCAAAAAAACGAGCACGAAAGGTGCTAGAAGAAATCATTGCTCTTTTTCCAGATGCCAAGCCCAGTCTTGATTTCACTAATCATTTTGAACTCTTGGTTGCGGTCATGTTGTCAGCCCAGACGACGGATGCAGCGGTAAATAAGGCTACGCCAGGCCTCTTTGCTGCCTTTCCAACGCCACAAGCCATGTCTGTTGCAACAGAGAGTGAGATTGCTTCACACATTTCTCGACTGGGACTGTATCGAAATAAGGCTAAATTCCTTAAAAAATGTGCCCAACAGTTACTAGACGATTTTGATGGTCAAGTCCCTCAAACACGTGAGGAATTGGAGAGTTTGGCAGGTGTTGGTCGCAAGACAGCCAATGTTGTTATGAGTGTAGGATTTGGGATTCCAGCCTTTGCAGTGGATACTCATGTGGAGCGTATTTGCAAACACCACGATATCGTCAAAAAATCAGCGACACCACTTGAGGTGGAAAAGCGGGTCATGGATATCTTGCCGCCTGAGCAGTGGTTAGCAGCTCATCAGGCCATGATTTATTTTGGAAGAGCCATTTGTCATCCTAAAAATCCAGAGTGTGACCAGTACCCACAGTTATATGATTTTAGCAATTTGTAAGATGGAAAATCGAAAGTTTTTGCTTGATTTTAAGCTTACTTTGTGCTATAGTAATTGATAACTAAATATTCCTTTAAACTTGTCCCGTGAGGCAGGCAAGGAGCGCGATAAAGTAGAAGGGTGAAGTCTATACTGTGTGCAGTAGGGCTTGCTTAGCTATACATTTCAAGTCTCCTTGTTTAAGGAGACTTTTCTTTTTGGAGGTTTGTCATGAAGACAAAAGAAGTTGTAGACGAATTGACCGTCAAACGAGCGATTACGCGTATTACTTATGAGATTATTGAACGCAACAAAGATTTGAATAAAATCGTCTTGGCTGGTATTAAAACTCGCGGTGTCTTTATCGCCCATCGTATCCAAGAACGTTTGGAGCAACTAGAAAACCTTTCAGTTCCGGTTGTGGAATTGGATACTAAACCCTTCCGTGATGATGTTAAAAGTGGAGAAGATACTTCTTTGGTTTCTGTCGATGTGACAGACCGCGAAGTTATCTTGGTGGACGATGTGCTTTATACAGGTCGTACCATCCGTGCTGCTATTGATAATATTGTAGGTCATGGTCGTCCTGCGCGCGTAAGTTTAGCAGTTCTAGTCGATCGTGGACATAGAGAATTGCCAATCCGTCCAGATTACGTTGGGAAGAATATCCCAACCAGTCGTTCTGAAGAAATCATCGTAGAGATGGCAGAACTTGATGGTCAAGACAGAGTTCTGATTACTGAAGAAGCTTAGAAAGCTAAAGGAGTGGCCATGTCAGAAAATCAACAAGCATTGAACCATGTGGTGTCCATGGAAGACCTCACTGTCGATCAAGTGATGAAATTGATCAAACGAGGGATTGAGTTTAAAAACGGAGCTCAGCTTCCTTATGAAAACCACCCGATTGTTTCCAATCTTTTCTTTGAGGATTCTACACGGACGCATAAGTCCTTTGAAGTGGCAGAGATTAAACTGGGGCTGGAACGACTTGACTTTGATGTGAAGACTAGTTCAGTCAATAAGGGTGAGACACTTTATGATACCATTTTGACTCTGTCTGCTTTAGGAGTGGATGTCTGTGTGATTCGCCACCCTGAGGTTGACTACTACAGAGAGTTAATTGCTAGTCCCACGATTACGACTTCCATCATCAATGGTGGAGATGGTTCGGGACAACATCCTAGCCAGAGCTTGCTTGATTTGATGACTATTTATGAGGAATTTGGCCACTTTGAGGGTCTCAAGGTTGCGATTGCAGGTGACTTGGACCATTCACGCGTTGCCAAATCCAATATGCAGATTTTGAAACGCTTGGGAGCTGAACTTTATTTTGCTGGACCTGAGGAATGGAGAAGTCAAGAGTTTGCAGACTATGGACAGTTTGTAACCATTGATGAAATCATTGATCAGGTGGATGTCATGATGTTTCTCCGTGTGCAACATGAACGCCATGATAGCGGAGCAGTCTTTTCAAAAGAAGACTACCATGCCCAACATGGCTTGACTCAAGAACGTTATGACCGTTTGAAAGAAACAGCAATCCTCATGCACCCAGCTCCAGTCAACCGTGATGTAGAAATCGCAGACCACTTGGTTGAAGCACCAAAATCACGGATTGTCCAACAAATGACCAATGGTGTCTTTGTTCGAATGGCAATCTTAGAATCCGTACTGGCGAGTAGAAACGCCAACTAAAACACAAGACGTTAAAAGACGCCAGTGAGCGTCCACGAGAGGTGAAAATATGACAAAAAGACTTCTAGTATTAGAAGATGGTACAGTTTTTGAAGGCAAGGCCTTCGGAGCAGATATTGATGTAACTGGTGAAATTGTCTTTAATACAGGCATGACCGGCTACCAAGAATCCATTACAGACCAGTCTTATAATGGACAAATCTTGACCTTTACTTATCCTTTGGTGGGAAATTATGGAATTAACCGTGATGATTACGAATCCATTATTCCAACTTGTAAGGGAGTTGTTGTTTTCGAAGAAGCACGTAGAGCTAGTAACTGGCGCAACCAAATGACCTTGGATGAATTTTTGAAAGCCAAGAAAATTCCGGGTATTTCAGGGATTGATACACGTGCTCTTACCAAGATTATCCGTAAGCATGGTACGATGCGTGCAACCTTGACCCATGTTGGGGACAGTATGGACCATGTGACGGACCAGCTCCAAGCAACAGTCTTGCCGACAGACAATATCAAGCAGGTTTCTACTAAAACTTCGTATCCAGCTCCAGGAGTTGGTTTGAGCGTAGTGCTAGTGGACTTTGGTCTCAAGCACTCAATCTTACGTGAACTCTCTAAGCGCAACTGTAACGTGACAGTCGTTCCTTATTCAACAACGGCTGAAGAAATTCTCCATCTCAACCCTGACGGAGTTATGTTGTCAAATGGACCGGGAAATCCAGAAGATGTTCCCCAAGCACTGGATATGATTCGTGGTGTACAAGGAAAAATTCCAATTTTTGGTATTTGTATGGGGCATCAACTCTTTGCAATGGCAAACGGGGCTAAGACTTACAAGATGAAATTTGGACACCGTGGATTCAACCATGCGGTACGCGAAATTGCTACAGGACGTGTGGATTTTACAAGTCAAAACCATGGTTATGCAGTTAGCCGTGAGGATTTGCCAGAGCATTTGATTATCACCCATGAAGAAATCAATGACAAGTCAGTTGAAGGTGTGCGTCACAGATACCAACCTGCTTTCTCTGTTCAATACCATCCAGATGCAGCCCCTGGTCCACACGACGCTAGCTACCTATTTGACGAGTTTATCGAGATGATGGAAGCTTTTAAACAATCAAACTAAGAATGAGTAAAAGCTCGTCGGAGAATTTATGTAACTGAACACGGACGGAAAGCTCGGAATTTAGAGAAACCAACTTGGATTGTCAATCCTTCCTTGGTTTCCTAAAATTCAATCGCTTTCTATTCGTCCTTTGTATCTTATTTAATGGAAATCTGAGAGTTGCCGAATAGAAAGGCAGGTCGTTTCTTTTAGTCGCTATCAGGCGAACTAAAAACTCCCTGCACTAGATTTTTTACCGAAAAATATCGTTTCGCTAAAAAATCGTCGGAGAATTTATTTAATGTCGCTCAGTGAGGCGACGAATAGAAAGGAGAAGGGTGGTCCGTATTTGCTGAACTGAATACGGGCTACGGACGGTGCTAAAAAGATAGTTATTCCTAGAACTGACAGTTCTTCGTCATAACTCCTATTTTAGCTTTGTCCGCTTGACGCCCTTAATATCTTATATATGCCTAAACGTACTGATATTCAAAAAATTATGGTGATTGGTTCTGGTCCGATTATTATTGGTCAGGCTGCTGAGTTTGACTACGCTGGGACCCAGGCTTGCTTGTCTTTGAAAGAGGAAGGTTATGAGGTGGTTTTGGTTAATTCAAACCCTGCAACCATCATGACGGACAAGGAGATTGCGGACAAGGTTTATATTGAACCGATTACACTTGAGTTTGTGACACGTATTCTTCGTAAGGAGCGTCCAGATGCCTTGCTACCAACACTCGGTGGTCAAACAGGGCTTAATATGGCCATGGAATTGTCTAAAAATGGTATCCTAGATGAGCTTGGTGTTGAACTTCTGGGTACTAAACTATCTGCCATTGATCAAGCGGAGGACCGTGACCTCTTTAAACAATTGATGGAAGAGCTCAACCAACCAATTCCAGAATCTGAAATTGTCAACACAGTCGAAGAAGCTGTTGCCTTTGCAGCGACAATTGGTTACCCAGTTATCGTTCGTCCAGCCTTTACCCTTGGTGGTACTGGTGGTGGTATGTGTGCCAACGAGGAAGAATTGCGTGAAATCGCTGAAAATGGTTTGAAATTATCACCTGTGACCCAATGTTTGATTGAGCGTTCGATTGCAGGTTTCAAGGAAATCGAATACGAAGTGATGCGTGACTCAGCTGACAATGCTTTGGTTGTTTGTAACATGGAAAACTTTGACCCAGTCGGAATTCACACAGGAGATTCCATTGTATTTGCTCCTGCGCAAACCATGGCAGACTATGAAAACCAAATGCTACGTGACGCGAGCTTGAGCATCATTCGTGCCCTTAAGATTGAAGGGGGATGTAACGTTCAGCTGGCCCTTGATCCACACAGTTTCAAGTATTATGTCATCGAAGTAAACCCTCGTGTGTCGCGTTCTTCAGCCCTAGCATCTAAGGCGACAGGGTATCCGATTGCAAAATTGGCTGCTAAGATTGCAGTAGGTTTGACCTTGGATGAGGTCATCAACCCAGTTACAGGTTCAACCTATGCCATGTTTGAACCAGCCCTTGACTACGTGGTTGCCAAGATTCCTCGTTTCCCATTTGACAAGTTTGAAAAGGGTGAACGCCGTCTCGGTACACAAATGAAGGCGACTGGAGAAGTCATGGCAATCGGTCGTAATATCGAGGAATCTCTTCTCAAGGCCTGCCGCTCCCTTGAAATTGGGGTGCACCACAATGAAATACCTGAACTTGCAGCAGTTTCTGATGATGCCTTGATTGAAAAGGTTGTCAAAGCCCAAGATGACCGTCTCTTCTACGTATCAGAAGCAATTCGTCGTGGCTACACACCTGAAGAAATTGCAGAGCTTACAAAAATCGATATTTTTTATCTGGATAAACTCCTACATATCTTTGAAATTGAGCAGGAATTGGGTGCTCATCCACAAGATCTAGAAGTCTTGAAAACAGCTAAACTTAATGGCTTCTCAGACCGTAAGATTGCGGAACTTTGGAAAACAACTGCTGATCAACTTCGTCAACTTCGCTTGGAAAACAAGATTGTTCCAGTTTATAAGATGGTCGATACCTGTGCTGCGGAGTTTGATTCTGAAACACCATATTTCTATTCAACCTATGGATGGGAAAATGAGTCTATCAGATCTGATAAAGAATCTGTACTTGTCCTAGGTTCAGGTCCAATCCGTATCGGTCAAGGGGTCGAATTTGACTATGCAACGGTTCACTCAGTTAAGGCTATCCAGGCAGCTGGTTATGAAGCTATCATCATGAACTCAAATCCAGAGACTGTTTCAACAGACTTCTCGGTATCAGACAAGCTTTACTTTGAGCCATTGACATTCGAAGATGTTATGAATGTCATCGACTTGGAGCAACCAAAAGGGGTTATCGTTCAGTTCGGTGGTCAAACAGCTATCAACCTTGCGGAGCCATTGGCAAAAGCAGGTGTGACCATCCTTGGTACACAGGTCGCTGACCTAGACCGTGCTGAAGACCGTGACCTCTTCGAGCAAGCTCTCAAAGAATTGGACATTCCACAGCCACCAGGACAAACGGCTACCAATGAAGAAGAAGCAGTTCTTGCAGCACGTAAGATTGGTTTCCCAGTCCTTGTTCGCCCATCTTATGTACTTGGTGGACGCGCCATGGAAATCGTAGAAAATGAAGAAGATCTTCGTTCTTACATGCGTACAGCGGTTAAGGCTAGTCCAGACCACCCAGTTCTTGTCGATTCTTATATCGTTGGTCAGGAGTGCGAAGTTGATGCCATCTCAGATGGTGAAAATGTCCTTATCCCAGGTATCATGGAGCATATCGAACGTGCTGGTGTCCACTCAGGTGACTCAATGGCTGTTTACCCTCCGCAAACCTTGTCTCAAAAGGTGCAGGAAACCATCGCAGACTACACCAAACGCCTAGCAATCGGCCTCAACTGTCTTGGAATGATGAACATTCAGTTTGTTATCAAGGATGAAAAAGTCTACGTTATTGAGGTCAATCCACGTGCCAGCCGTACCGTTCCATTCCTTTCTAAGGTAACTAATATTCCTATGGCTCAAGTAGCGACCAAGCTCATTCTTGGTCAAAACCTTGAAGAACTTGGCTACCAAGATGGACTTTACCCTGAAAGCACTCGCGTTCATATCAAGGCACCTGTCTTCTCCTTTACCAAACTAGCTAAGGTAGACAGCTTACTTGGTCCTGAAATGAAGTCAACAGGGGAAGTTATGGGTTCTGATACTACTTTGGAAAAAGCTCTCTATAAAGCTTTTGAAGCTTCTTACCTCCACTTGCCAACCTTTGGAAATGTTGTATTTACCATCGCTGATGATGCCAAAGAAGAAGCCTTGGACTTGGCTCGTCGTTTTCAAAATATTGGCTATGGAATCCTCGCGACAGAAGGGACAGCAGCCTTCTTTGCCAGTCATGGATTATATGCTCAGCCTGTTGGTAAGATTGGTGATGACGATAAGGATATTCCAAACTTTGTTCGTAAAGGAAGAATTCAAGCTATCATTAACACAGTTGGAACAAAACGAACTGCTGACGAAGATGGTGAGCAAATCCGCCGTTCAGCCATTGAACACGGGGTGCCCCTCTTCACAGCGCTAGATACAGCTAATGCCATGCTTAAGGTACTTGAAAGTCGTAGCTTTGTTACAGAAGCGATTTAAATAGAAAAATAAGATATAGCAGACTGAATTTAGAACAGTACACAGGAATACTAAAATATTTCTAGAAATTAATTTGAATTTTCTAATTGATTTGTTCGTATCTTATTTCAATCTACTATAGAAAAAAGTCTTTAAAATTATAAAACGCATAATATCAGGTGTTGAAAACCTTGATATTATGCGTTTTATTGTAGGAATATTTACTTCATTTTCTACTAAAATTATGTTTTTGAATAACCTCTATCTTAGTAGTTTGTATGGTCGCCCTCAATCAGTTTTTACGATAAGCTTTAATGCTATGACTATACCATTCTTGCATTTCTTTTGATGGTGGTGTCATATAATCCCCATACATCTGGGTTAAAAATTGGTCATATTTTTTTGGCACAGGCAACATACGACCTTCAAATTCAGTCAAAATCAGTTCTTTAAAGGTATCAACTGGGAAGATTTCTTTCATCCCTTCCTTACCGATCCCAATTCCTCCTTCATATTGAGGAGAGTTGGTTGTAGCATTTTTGACTAGCTGATCAATTTTCTTGTAAAAGTAACGGGGATTGACCACTCGGAGGGCATACCAGCTACATAATCTAAGAAAATCTTTTAATTTGCTATCACCGTGAACTGCTCGTGATTTTTTGATATAAGCTAGTTGACGAAGAGCCACATACTTATAGCTCTTGTCGACAATGCTCAAGTCTGTAAATCGATCAATTGGGAAGACATCGATGAAAAGGCTGGTATCATGACGCTTGTACTTAACATGGTCTTCTATAACAGTAGAAGTGTCCAAAATCGATGCGAAATTATGGAAGTACCAAGAAGATGTATCGTAGGAAAGAACCTTGTAGCGAGGGTGATTTTCTTCTTCAATAATCTTCAGTAAACGCTCATAATCCTCACGATAAAGGGAAATATCAATATCATCATCCCAAGGAATCATACCTTTGTGGCGGATGGCTCCAAGCATGGTTCCATAACTGAGAAAATAAGGAATATCATGTTTCTTACAAGTCTCATCAATATAGTCTAGCAGAGCTAGTTGAATTTCTTTAATTTCTTTTTTTTCTAAATATTGCATCCTAATCCTCCAATTTATAAGCGTGAAATTCATGACTGTAGAAGCGTTTTTCTGCTGGTGGTAGGGTCATATAATCTCCATAAAATTGTGTCAAAATAGTATCAAATTTTTCAGGTGCTGGAAGGCTTAAATTTTCAAAGGGTAAATCAATTATTTTATCGAAGGTACCACTTGGGAAGACTTCCTTTTCCTTAAATTTAGAAGGGATAAAAGCCATATACTGACCATTTTCACGACTATATTTTTGAATTTCTTTCTCGATTTTATGTGCGAAATAACGAGGAGAAACCGGTCGAAGGAGCAACCAAAAGGCTGTTCGTATCCAATCTTTTAAAAGGCTATCCTTATAGACAATATTTTTATGTTTACTGAAAGACAGCAGTTTGAAGCTTTCCAGTTTATAACAAGTATCAATGACCTTAGGATCATCAAAGCGATCTATAGGGAAAATATCGATAAAGATACCAGACTCATAGGTTTTTGTATTTCGAGTATCAATAATTTTAGTCGTACTGTCGGTTATCTTGATAAAGTTGTTAAAGTAGTTCTTATCAGTTTCTAAGGAAAGGAGCTTATACTTGCTTTTTTCCTTTTGAAAAATGTTAATAAATCGTTGGTAGTCTTCTCTAGGCATGGACAGATCAATATCGTCGTCCCAAGGAATAAAGCCTTGATGTCGAACCGCCCCAATCAGAGTACCGTAGTTAATAATATAGTTGATATTGTGCTTTTTACAGAGAGTATCAATATAATCCAAAATTTCTAATTCAATTTGTTTGGCATCTTCAATGGTTAGTTGTTTCATTTTAAACTCCTATGATCTTTTGAATTTATTTTTTAAGGCTAGGACATGGTTTAAAAATTCATAGAAAATGCTATCTTTTGTGAAGACAAGTAGACCAATATAAGAGATAGCTGATAGCAAGACAATCAAACCAGTATTCATCAAAAATGGCAAATTAATGACCATATCCACAGGATACAAGAAATTGATCAGGAAATAAATTCCTACGAAAGAAAGTGAAAAGAGAGAGTATCGAACAGTATAGCTAAAGATATGTCCCAAGTGAATAAGTTGTTTTCTATGGATGAAAATGATATAGAAAACAAGTAGAGAGGCCTCTGATAACATAGTTGTCAGTAAGTAGTATTCAGGAGCCACGATATGGTTGAAAAAGAGGAGACTATTTAAGCCCAAATTGAGTAGCCCAGCAAAGACTGTATAGACTGTGATACGTTTTTCATAGCCATTGGTAAAGAGAATTTGGGAACCAAGAATGGTATCTAAGGCCAGGATAATCGTACGAAAAGCGAAGAGAGAGGTCAAGATGCCACCTCCGATATATTTTTCACTACCGTAAAGTAGGATGGCATTTGGTCCTAAAACCATGAGTCCAAAGCTCAGTGGAATGATAAAGAAGTTAAAGATTCGACTACCTCTATTAACCAGAGAAACATAGGCTTCCTTATCGCCTTTTCCTAGATAGTAACTAAGACGAGGCACACTCACTCCGATAGCTCCTGTTACAACACCAGCAATAACGGTCACAATTCGTTGAGCTATGGTGTAGTAACTAACGTTGACATCAATCCCTGTTTTAACGAGGAAGAGACGATCCAAAAAAGTGAAGAGCATATTGGCATTAGCAAAGACCAACATGGCTGTCAGAGGGAGAAAGAGCGGTTTAAAATCACTGATGTGAATTTTAACAAGCTTAATGTCTCTTTTAATCCAAAAATAACTAATCAGATAGTTAATCAGTGTCGATAAACTCATCACAAGTGTATAGACAACAATATCGTGTTCATTTTTGACAAACAGGAAAATAGAGACCAGCATCAGGATACGGATGAAGGTAGTTTTGTAAAAGAGAAAACTATAATTTTCCAGAGCTTCATTGACCCATTCGATTGAAAAAATCTGGGCAATGAGTTGAATCCCCATAACAAGGTAGACCTTTTTGACGATTGGATTATCTGTAAAGAAGAGAGGATAGGCTAGGATATAGACCGCAGTGGTCAAAATTGTACAAGCTATGCACAAATAAAAAAGACTGGAGAAGGTTCTATTCAGATCTTTTTTGTTATCCTTGACATTACTGATGGCTCGTAAACCGTAGTTATAGACCCCATAAGTCGCAAAGGGTAAGAAAAATGACAAAATAGTGTCGACTGAGTTGAAGTAACCATAGTCAGTTCGGTCCAAGACACGCGCGACGTAGGTTCCAGTTAAGATGGGAAAAATAATATTCAAGACACGAATTCCCATGTAAGATAGAGCATTTAATTTTATACTTTTCATTCAATTTACCTCGTTTTTCATTATATCATAAAGTCAGCTAATAAGAAATGAAGGGCAGTAATACTCTTCGAAAATCAAATTCAAACCACGTCAGCGTCGCCTTACCGTACTCAAGTACAGCTTACGGCTAGCTTCCTAGTTTGCTTTTTGATTATGGATTCAAGCCAGTTTTTCTCG
>NZ_VMKU01000076.1:0-684 GCF_013276315.1 Streptococcus sp. 2741
TATAAGTGTAGAAATGAATATTACCTTCATTTATGGGAATTGTCGGATTGGGATCAAGAGGGAATGATATGTCTACATGAATTGATTAGTAGAGAAGAAGAGCTGGCAGAAGATATTCCTCGTTTACGTAAATACTTCAAAACAAAATTCCGGAATCGAATTTTAGATTATCTTCGTAAGCAAGAAAGCCACAAACGAAGATATAATAAAGAACCATATGAAGAAGTAGGTGAGATTAGTCATCGTATAAGTGAGGGAGGTCTGTGGATAGATGACTATTATCTCTTTTATGAAACACTAAGAGATTATAGAAACAAACAAAGTAAAGAGAAACAAGAAGAGCTAGAACGCATTTTAAGAAATGAACGATTCCGAGGGCGTCAAAGAGTGTTAAGAGACTTACGTATTGTGTTTAAAGAGTTTGACATCCGTAGCCGGTAAGAAGCAATGCAAAAAAATGAAAAAAATAGGAAAAGGTGTGTCAATCGAAAGTGATGATGCCCCAAAAAATGGTGAGATTGAGGGCAATTATTTTGCTTTCATTTGACACGAGGAACCCTTGAAGCTGTTTTTTCAGCTAAACCAAGGCTAGTCTTAGCCTTGGCTCTCCAGCCTCACAGCTCCAAGCCTCTTATCAAATGAAATGCTTGTCTTAGACTCCTTATTTTCTCTCTCCTAAATGTA
>NZ_VMKU01000077.1:0-964 GCF_013276315.1 Streptococcus sp. 2741
TTTCTCTCTCCTAAATGTAAGGGATAGAGTGATTTCCTTTAAGGAACAGCTTCCCATTTAGCGAGAAATAGATTATACTTGTAGCTGAGGAGAATGAAGCTCCTCACTAGTAAACTCTTCATAATCCTTTTTATTTTTCTGAAGATATTGTTTGAAAGATGTGAGTTTCCACGGATGGGTTTGTGGAGGGACATACTTGCGTCTTTCTTTTTTTGTTCTGGTTCTGATTCAAAGTTTTTCGAATAGAGTTCATGAACTAGTAGCTCCTTTGTGTGATAGATCTTGTCAGCGATATTGAGGTAGATGTCACCGTCAACTTCTTTTATAACGAATGCTTTCGTCTTTCTGCTGAAGTAGACTTCTTTTCCTTGTTCAACAGGGATATAGCAACGATTTTGGAATCGGATATGGTGTCCACGATCCACGACTCTCTCCGCCAGTCTAGCCAGAATGAGATTTCGTTCAGAGGGCTTAGGAGCCTCCTCAAAGACAGAGAGTTTTGTCTTGTTTCCAAACTGTTCATTAAAGGTTTGAATGTAGGAAATAAGGAAAGTATTGGCTTCTTCCAAGGTATGAATATTGTTTCGTTCCAGTTCAATAGGCAGGCGAGATTGTAGTGCCTGATTGAGTCTTTCGACTCTCCCTTTAGCTTGAGGGATAGCGGTTGTCTCAAGGAGAATCCCCAGTTGGTGACAGGCGTATCCGAATTGTGTATGGGTATCGTCCTCCATTTTCTTAGAGTTGGAGATTTGATAGGTAAAGACTGTTCTTTTATCTGTTTTGATTTGAAGGGGAATGCCGTGGTTGTCTAAAATTTGTTCGAGGACATGATAGTAAGCATTCAAGGTCTCTTGTTTATCAAAATAAGCGCCTAGGATATTGCCAGAAGCATCATCAATGGCTAGGTGTAAGTTAGAGGTTTCTGCTCCAAACCAGGCATGAGGGCTAGCCTCCATTTAGATGA
>NZ_VMKU01000078.1:0-8735 GCF_013276315.1 Streptococcus sp. 2741
ATTTAGAATATCTTTATAAAATAGAGGTAGAACGAAGCACTTTTCTAACATTAGAAGACCGAACTTACCTTGAATGGATTAAATCTATAATTGACTTCTATCAATATGACAGTAAGTGTGAGGCAATTTCGTCATTGGAAAATATATTATTAAAAGTCTCTTCAAATACTCTGATTTATTTAAAGGCGTTGAATACTCTATCTAATTTCTATTCCTTAGTGGGTCTTGAACAAGAATATGAGGCAAACTACTCTCATTTGATGGAGTTATATCAGACAAAAAATTTTGAGCATCAAGAGTTTTTATTTGGCTACATCAGAGTTCGTTACAACTACGCTCACTACCTAGTATCAAAGGAAAAATATAATGAAGCCATCCAAGAAGCTCTTGAGACTATCGAACTCTGTAAAGAGAGGCAAACAAGTTACCAACTAGCTCCCCTGCTCGTTCTCGTTGGAAATTGTGGAACACAATTCCTTGGCAAAGAACAAGTCAAAAATTATTATATAGAAGCAAGAGAGCTATGCAAGATTTATAACAATCCTTTAATGTTGATGAAGATAGAAAATTATTTGAAAGAATTAGATACTGTTTAGTTAATCTTGATATTGGAGTGTTACTTAAACATTAAATAGCCTGTAAGGCTGATAGTTAGATTAATACTATCAGCCTTATGATTATGTGACTATTAGTTCGTCTCGCTCCGTTAGGTGCGAGACAAAAAAACCACCCGCTATGCGGGTGCAGTTCATTCAACACCTGATAGTATGCGTTTTTTAGGGTTTTAAAGACTGATTGCTCAGTCTCTTTTTCATTATAATTCAGTTATAATTTAATCTTATTTGAGAAAGTGGGTGATGCTATTCTCTAATAAGACTATGATATTAATTTTTGATAGTACTTCCAGAAATTATAGATCCCCTTTCATCCCCAATTTCTATTTTCAAGTGTCCGTATTATATAGCGTATTCGAAGTTCACTATATCTTGTTAGGATTTGGGTAGAATCATTGATAACAGACTGTTGCAAATCTAGCTAGCTGCATGATTTATATTTATCTATTTTTCTAGTAACCAATCTATGATATTTTTCTTCTCAATACCATTGTAATTTGCTGTTGGCTGAATCGTATCCATTGTTAATAGATATTTTGGGAATTGATCTTTAATGGCTTCTAGTGGTCTAAGTTCTCTTTCTAGTGTTTCTGGAGCAAGTGTTGTTTCACTGACCTGATAATAAGCGTAGTGACCAAGATCAATTACAACAACAAAATCAACCTCATATTTATCTAAATTACCAACATATACTTGTGAATATCTACGTCTCAATTCCAAATACACAATATTTTCCAAGATATGTCCAATGTCTTCTTTGTGGTCTGGTAATAAGAGATGTCGTAAACCTAAATCAACGGGATAGTATTTTTCTAAGCGTTGTAATAATGCTCTGCCTTTTACATCAAAACGTGGAACGGAATAAAAAAGTAAACTGTCTGTCAAAGTCGTCAAATAATTTTCCAAAGTATTATGGGATATTGAAACATTTTGGCTGACTAGGGTATTGCGAATCTTATTTGTTGATATTAAGCTACTCGTACTACTGAGAAGGGTTCGGACAATGCGCTCAATAATAGTAGGATTTGGATTTCCCAATCTAGTGACAATGTCATTTAACAGTATGGAGTTATATATTCCTCTGAGATAGTCAATTTTTTCAGCGTAAGATGATGTTTGCAATAAGTAAGGGAAAGCACTAAAGAGATAATTGTTAAAAATTTCTGTTGTATTCAGATTCTCTGAGAGAGATTGACCTGATAGGTATTCTTCAAATGATAAAGGAAGAACCTCTATCTCAACATACCGACCAGTTAAGTTTGTTGCTAATTGGCTGCTCATAAAGTAGGCGTTTGATCCAGTCAAATAGAGGTCAACATTTGGTAGGATGAATAGGCTATCTGCAACTAGTTCAAATTTTTCAACATGTTGAATTTCATCTAAAAAGATATAGTATGTTTTCTCCCCAACTAACTGCTCTTTTATATAAGCGAATAATGTTTGAAAATGTCGCAGGTCATAGTAACTCAAATCTTCGAAATTGATGGATATAATCTGATCCTCGTCTACCCCAGTTGCTAGTAACTCTTCTTTATAGAGTTGAAAGAGAACAGATTTACCAGCTCGTCTAACTCCACTAACAACTTTGATGATTTGTCGGTCACGATGTCTTCTTAAAAAGTCTAAATAATGTGGTCTTTTGATATAGTTCATAATAGATACCTCAAAGATAGTATAATACAAATAGAAATTATTTTCAAATATTTAGAAATAATATTTAATTTGTTTGATTATTTCTAATTGTTTAGAAATAATATCTGGAACTATTTAAATATCTTCAAGATAGAAAAAGAAATTGTACTTGTTGATGTTGAATCATTTGTGTTAACAAGTCATTTAGAAGCATTTAAGAAATTAGTGAAATGAAAAACTCATGGCAGAACAAATTGTTGGGTATATGGTCTATTACTAACAACTACTGCTAGTTTATGAGATAGATATTTAATTATTCTCGGATAAATAGGATAAGCGTGCTGAAAACTTAGATATGACAAACAAAATAAAATTTTTAAAAGCTACAGAGAAACATGGTATAATGTATCTAAAGGAGGTAGCATATGTCCTTAGATATAGATAAAGAAAAGATGGCAATCATGGGAATAGCTTTTGAAAACCGATCCGTTTTTAAGAGTGTTTGGTATGCTTTAAGTACAAATATGATTGAAGGATGGCGACCTACGGTTAGTGATGTTGAAAAATTACGAGATGAAGCTCTTGCTCTGGGGATGACTTAATGAAGCGCAACTGTTATGAGTCTTATGACTATGTTGATCCGGATAATTTATATACCGATCCGGGTTCTTCAGTTCTAAGAAATAAGCAGGAAGGAAAAAAGCACGCGAGCTTGAATATCGTATGGTAGCAAGTTAGAGTTTGAAATTATTTGTCAATCCTATCTTAGTTAATAGTTTAAAAGTAGTTTGTTTCACAACTGCATAAGCTTAGAAAAGTTGAAAAGTGATAACTCTTTAATAAACTCTTGGTTTGTTAAAAGATATTTTGTCCACTACATTTTTTCAATTGACTATTATTTGTCATAGATAGAACATTGCATTCAGAATAATGAAAAACGCATCAAAAATGGTGCGTTCTGTTTTTATGCTACCATAAAAGGAGGACAACAAATTGAAAATTTTTAAGGGAGAGTTTTATCGAATCTCTGTATTAACAGACAAGTTAGTAAGGCTAGAATACTCTCAAACTGGAAGTTTTGAGGATAGAATGACACAACTTATCTATAATAGAGATTTTGGCCAAGTTTCGTTAGATTATATAGAGACACCAAACGTACTAGATATTATGACGGACTATTTTCATCTGCACTTTAATAAAGGAGAATTTAACGCCGAAAATTTATTTATAGAATTAAAAGGAAATTTTGCCGTATATGGTAGTCGCTGGTATTTTGGTGAATCTATTGAAACGTTAAAAGGAACAGCTCGGACTCTGGATGAGGCAGATGGAGCAATCTCGTTAGAAGATGGAATTATTAGCCGAAATGGTATAGCCTTATTGGATGATTCTCAAGGATTTATTTGGGATGAACAGTCTGGTTATATTGAGAGAGAAAATCAAATTGACCTGTATTTCTTTGCCTATGGGCATGATTATAGAGGAGCAATCAGAGACTTTTACCATTTGACTGGTTCAACACCCTTGTTGCCAAGATATGCTTTAGGCAATTGGTGGAGTAGGTATTGGCCTTATACGTCGGATGAATACTTGGATTTAATAGACAGATTTAAAACAGAGAACATTCCATTATCTATCGGTGTGTTAGATATGGATTGGCATATCACTGACATTCCAGCTCGTTTTGGAAGTGGCTGGACAGGATATAGTTGGAATAGAAACTTAATACCTAATCCAGAACAGTTATTGCAACAACTTCATGATAGGAAGTTAAAACTCTCCTTAAATGTCCATCCTGCTGATGGTATACGGGCTTATGAAGAAGCTTATCCTCAAGTCGCAAAACGATTGGGGTTAAATGTAGAACTAGAAGAACCTGCTATTTTTGATTTTTTTAATCCCTCTTTTAGGGAAGCTTACTTTAAAGATGTTCATTATGAGCTAGAAAAGCAGGGAGTAGATTTTTGGTGGATTGACTGGCAACAAGGGACACAAGGTATGTTGGATCCACTGTGGCTTTTAAACCATTATCATTATCAGGATAGTTGTAAAAATGCAGAAGGTGGCTTGATTTTATCAAGGTATGCAGGTCCTGGTAGTCACCGCTACCCTGTTGGTTTTTCAGGAGATACCATTATTAGTTGGAATTCCTTAAGATTTCAACCTTATTTTACAGCGACAGCATCAAATATCGGTTATAGTTGGTGGAGCCATGATATTGGTGGGCACATGCTGGGGGATTATGACGAAGAGCTACAAACTAGATGGCTACAGTTTGGTGTTTTTAGTCCGATTACTCGCTTACATAGTTCTAGAAGTCCCTTTAATAGTAAAGAACCTTGGTTTTTTTCAGAAACAACATCTAAGATTATGAAGAAATACCTTCGTTTGAGACATCAGATGATTCCCTATCTATACACTATGAATGTAAAGACACACGAGGAAGGTGCCCCATTAATCAGTCCAATCTATTATTTCTACCCAGAGAATGATGAGAGCTATAATGTTCCAAATCAATACTTTTTTGGAACAGAACTGATGGTGGCTCCCATTGTAGAGAAGATGGATTTGGCATTCCAATCTGCAAAAGTGGATGTATGGTTCCCTGAAGGTGAATGGTATGACTTCTTTTCAGAGAAAAAATATACAGGTGGTGTGAAGTTGAGTGTTTATAGAGACATTTCGACTATACCTGTGTTTGCAAAAAGTGGTGCAATCATTCCCTTGGTTGGTTCTGAGATAGGTATGGGTGTTGATTTACCTGAAGTTGTAGATTGGTATGTATTCCCAGGGAAACAACATTCTTTTGAAATGCTTGAAGATCAAAATGGTCAAAGATATAAAACAAGATTATCAATCGATTGGGAAATGGGAATGGTAGAGTTAGCATTACATGGAGATTCTAGTATCGTTCCAAACAATAGAAAACATAGAATTCATTTTAAAGGAACGAATGTGTCTATCATTGAATTGCCAAATAAGAATGATACAGCTAGATTTGAATGGAAAGATAATAAAAGGACATCCCTAAATGACGAAGTTTTTAGACTACTAAAGACGGCTTCTCTTCCATATGAATTAAAAGATAGATTGTTAAATCAATTCATCAATGCCAAAAATTCTCATGACTTAATGAATATCTTGCATCGTCAGGACGAGGAATTGAGAGGGCGTTTGTTGGAAATGATATTTACTAGCCAAAACTAATTGAAATAATTAGAAAGTCATTTGTTTAGTGTATATGAAGCTTCGGTATGGCATTTGTCATCATTGGTCACATTGAAAATGTGAAATAAGCACCTACAACATAGACTTTACAACACTTCATGTTTCATATCATGGGGTGTTTTTCTATTTAAGTCAAAGCCAATCAAAAAATCTCACTATTCATCAGGCTAAAAGAAACCTAATCATAGTGAGATTGTGAATTATAGTAATTTTTGTATCGCCTCTTCAATTTGTTTGGGGTCTGTTTTTGAAGAAAAGCGCTCAAAGACCTGCCCATCACGACCGATGAGAAACTTAGCGAAATTCCATTCGATTCGTTTTCCTAGTGGGCCAGATTTTTGGTCTGTTAACCAAACATAGAGAGGGTCTGTCTCCTTGCCGTTGACCTTAATCTTGGCAAAACGTGGGAAGGTGGTTTGATAGTTTAGGCTACAGAAGCTGTTGATTTCCTCTGAGCTGCCGGGTGCTTGTCCCATAAACTGATTACAAGGGAAGTCTAAGATTTCAAAACCTTGTTCTTGATAGCGGTCATAGAGTTCTTGAAGTCCCTGGTACTGGGGCGTTAAACCACATCCAGTAGCAGTGTTGACAACCAAGAGAACTTTCCCACGATAGGCATCTAGTGGAGTTTCTTGATTGTCTTGGTTCAAGACTGAAAAATCGTATAGTGAAGTCATTGCTTGCTTTTCTCCTTCTGTTTGGTATTTTTAGGAGTTTTCTCCTCCTGTAGGGATAGAAAGCCGTAGGTCAGGGTTCCAAAAATGCTACCGATAATCAGGCCATACATTAGGAAAGGAACACTTTTATCGAATTGCACGAGCAACTTCCCAAAATCTGAAAAGGACATCTGCTGAACGAAGACTTTATGAAAGATGAGTAGGGTAAAGAGGCCAATCTGAAGGCCGATAAACACAATCCAGCTTCGGAATTTGATTTGGCCTTTGCTGTAGGTTTTGAGGACAATTTCTGACTTGTCATCTTTTTCCAGCTGGAGTTCTTTGACGACTCTTTGAGTTTTTAAAGTAATGAAAAAAATGAGTCCAGAGTAAACGTAGGGCATGGCATAGCGAACGGCTTCTATGAAGCGTCCAAATAACAGATAAAACAAGAAGAGGAAGAAGGAAGAATAAACGATTTGGACCATGGAACGGGCACAGGCTTTGTAGATAATCTCTTGCCGGCATTCATCAAAAGGGCCTTGGATATGAAAGAGATTTCGAAGTAGGCGAGTGGTGAAGTCTTCTTTTTTCATGTTAGTAATCTCCTAGATGAGTGGTTTTACTGACTTTCTTTTACGAATTGATAGAGATAATAAAGATAAGTGATAGAAGAAAGGCTAGCGATAGTCAGCAGTAAATAATATTTCCAACCGCTTGAGATGAGCATCAGTTGTGGTAAAGATAGAATCATAAAGTACAGTGCTAAGTTGAGTATGCGTGTTTTTTGGGAGTCAATCTTTAGATAAGTTAGCCCTTTGTTAAGTGCTGGAATAAAGACTAGCCCGAGGAATATCTCGCTGATTGGCAAGTTCCCTGAAACGATGATGAAGATGAGCAGGGAACTGAACAAAAGATGATAGGTAAGTAAAGTTACTAGTGATTTCATAAGGCACCTCCTAATCCTGGTCTTTTTTAGCTCTTGCAATACGAAGTGAGTCGACAATATGTATCATCACCCCGAAAAAGAAAGCTCCCAGTATAGTTTTAAAAATATGTTTTGTATTTAGAAGAGAACTGATAAAATTTGGATTTTCACTTGTTAGGGTATCAATGAGTGGAATTATAAAAAATATCACTGTTCCATAAATCGAACCTGCTTTCATACCAGGATAACGTAACTGTTTCTGTTCTTTTTTCATGAGTTTCCTCCTAATCATTATCCTGATTTTTCTTGGCTTTTGCAATGCGACGGGAGATGATAATTTGTATAATCACTCCGAAGAAGAAAGATTGGAGAATACTTGAAAAAATATTTTTAAAAGTGAGAAGAGACTGAAGATAGTCCTGACTCTCACCTAGCAGTATATGGAGAAGAGGGGTTGAAAAAAAACTCATTAATCCATAGAGTAGACCTGCTTTCATACCAGGGTAGTGTAGTTGCTTGCTTTCTTTCTCGCTCAGCATATCTGGATCAATAGCTGTAATCCCTGTTTTTTTGGTTTGGGAGAGCACATAGAGAGCAGAAATCATCGAAATGCCGAATACCACAAGAGGATAGCCGATAGCGACAATTTGTGGGTATTTATAAGCGAGGACAAAGGGGATGAGATTTCCAAATGTCATCAGATAAAAGAGGATGATAAAGACTTGATTGCCAATACGATCAGCCTCGCGTCGTTTGTGTTCATCAAGTGGTCCTGAAATGCCATAAATGCGTTTGATCAGTTTTTCCGTGAAGGTTTCTTTTTTCATAAGTTTGCTCCTTTTTTAAAAATTATCCTCCCAAAAGAGACTGTTGAGGTCAGTTTGGAGGCTGCGGGCGAGATTGAGACAGAGTTCCAAGGTTGGATTGTACTTGTCGTTTTCAATCATATTGATGGTCTGTCTCGAGACACCGATATCCTTGGCTAGTTCTAGCTGGGAAATGCCCAGTTCCTTGCGAAATTCTTTCACACGATTCATCTGGTCTCCTTTCTGATTTATGTCGTATATATTTGACTATATTATATTCTTTTAAATATAAAGTGTCAAGTATTTTTGACATATTTTTGAAGAAATAGTAGTCTCCTTGTCCGATTATCACATTAAAATGAAAGCTCTTCTAGGCATAAGAAAACACCTCTGAGTTATACTTGTTGTTCAATCACAAACACAAGAAAGGCACAGAAATGCAAAACCATTATACTACAAAAGCCAAACATTTGACAATCGATAACCGTCGCTTAATCGAACGATGGAAAAAGGAAGGGAAATCAAATAGAGAAATTGCCTTTCTGCTTGGAAAAGTTCCTCAAACTATCCACACTGAAATCAAGCGTGGGACAGTCCGACAATGTCTTGGAAAAGGGTGCTTCAAAGAGGTTTATTCTGCCGACTATGCTCAACAGTCTTATGAAAACAATCGCAAGCGCTCGGTCAAGAAATCAAGCTTGACCAAGGAACTAAAGGAAAAGATTCTCCACTATCATAACCAAAAATTTTCGCTTGATAAGAAACAGGCTAGCACCAACTTTAAACCTGCTGGTCAATCCATCGAACAGCGGCCTGAAGCTATAAATCTTCGCTTGGAGAATGGGCATTATGATACTCAATCATTTTCAAA
>NZ_VMKU01000079.1:0-16190 GCF_013276315.1 Streptococcus sp. 2741
ATACCTACGGCAAGGCGACGTTGACGTGGTTTGAAGAGATTTTCGAAGAGTATGAGTTTATTTTTTACCTGACTTGTCCATATTCCAGAAGTCTGTCACGGCTCCGCGTGAAGCAGATGATACGATGTGGGCATATTTACCGAGGACACCACGGCTATAAAGTGGTGGCAAGGTTGTTTCTGCCTTGCGTTTTTCAAGTTCTTCTTCGGATACGGCCATGGAAATTTCTTTGGTATCTTGGTCAACCGTAACGATATCGCCTGTACGAAGATAGGCAATTGGTCCACCATCCTGAGCTTCAGGAGCGATATGTCCAACAACCAGACCATAAGTACCACCAGAGAAACGTCCATCCGTCAAGAGGGCCACCTTGTCTCCTTGACCTTTACCAACGATCATTGAAGAAAGGGACAGCATCTCAGGCATACCAGGACCACCCTTAGGTCCAACGAAACGAACAACGACTACATCGCCATCAACGATTTCATCTGTCAAAACAGCCTGAATGGCATCTTCTTCTGAGTCAAAGACCTTAGCTGGCCCAACGTGACGACGCACTTTAACACCTGATACCTTGGCAACTGCACCGTCAGGAGCAAGGTTTCCGTTCAAGATGATAAGCGGACCGTCCGCACGTTTTGGATTTTCAAGTGGCATGATAACTTTTTGACCTGGTGTGAGGTCTGCAAAGTCAGCCAAGTTCTCAGCAACTGTCTTACCAGTACATGTGATGCGATCTCCATGAAGGAATCCATTTGCCAACAAGTACTTCATAACCGCAGGGACACCACCGACTTCGTAGAGGTCTTGGAAGACATACTGACCAGATGGTTTCAAGTCGGCCAAGTGAGGCACACGCTCTTGGATCGTATTGAAGTCCTCAAGTGACAAGTCAACATTGGCAGCATGGGCAATGGCAAGCAAGTGAAGAGTGGCGTTTGTAGAACCACCGAGAGCCATCGTCACAGTGATGGCATCTTCAAAGGCTTCACGAGTCAAGATATCTGATGGTTTGAGACCAAGCTCCAACATCTTAACAACAGCACGTCCTGCTGCTTCGATATCTTCTTTCTTATCAGCTGATTCAGCTGGGTGAGATGAAGAACCTGGCAAACTCATACCCAAAACTTCGATAGCAGTCGCCATGGTATTAGCAGTATACATACCACCACAGCCACCAGGGCCAGGGCAGGCATTACATTCAAGACGTTTCACGTCCTCAGCTGTCATGTCACCGTGGTTCCATTTTCCGATACCTTCAAAGACAGAAACCAAGTCAATGTCTTTGCCATCAAGATTTCCCGGTGCAATCGTTCCACCATAGGCAAAGACTGCAGGGATATCCATATTGGCAATGGCAATCATAGATCCAGGCATGTTCTTGTCACAGCCACCGATAGCGACGAAGGCATCCACGTTGTGACCACTCATAGCCGCCTCGATGGAGTCCGCGATGATGTCACGAGATGTTAGAGAGAAACGCATACCAGGCGTTCCCATAGCAATCCCGTCTGCTACGGTAATAGTTCCAAACTGTACAGGCCAAGCGCCTGCAGATTTGACACCTTCTTTAGCCAGTTTCCCGAAATCATGCAAGTGAATGTTACATGGTGTATTTTCCGCCCAAGTCGAAATCACTCCCACAATCGGTGTTTCAAAGTCCTTATCTGTCATACCAGTCGCACGAAGCATAGCACGGTTAGGTGATTTCACCATACTGTCATAAATGCTACTGCGGTGACGTTTATCTAATTCAGTCATTTGTTCCCTCCCATTTCAGTTTTTACTATTATAGCACATTTTAAAGGCAATGAACAGAAGAAAATTCTTGAATTTTCAGAAAATTCTATATACATATGAAATATTTAAAACTAAAAACAACAAAGCGGATTAGGGCACTTTCTGATGACCAGAATATGCTTTTTAATCCGCTTTCTTTAAATAACGTACTGTAATTGTTACAAAAATTCTTTCAGAACAGTGTATTTAACATCTATCTTGCATTATAAAACTCTAGAACTTTCTCTTTTATATTCGATTCACTCAAACCATACTCATTAAGAAGATAATCCACTTTCCCTACTTGACCGAATCTTTCTTGAACACCCATCCGATGAATTTTTGTTATTCCATCATCAGAGAATAATTCACATAAAGCACTGCCAATTCCACCTATCTGATTGTGGTTTTCTACAGTAAATATAGTTTTTCCACTTAACATTGTTTTTATCTGTTCTGGTATCGGTTTGATTCTAAATAAATCTATCACACCTACTGAATAACCTAATTTAGACAGTTCATCTGCAACTCGAATACTTGGAGCAACCATTATGCCAGAAGCAACTATTACAAGATTTTCCCCGTGTCTTAACTCAATGTAGCCTTTAGAAAAATCTTCTCCACCTTGATAGACAGCCTCTGGAGCTTTTCTAATTGTTCGAATATATTTTAGTCCTTTTAATTCTAATGTCTGGTTCAAGATTTCACGAAATTGGATATCATCAGTTGCTTCGAAAATGATCGATTTAGGAATTAAACGTAACAATCCAATTTCTTCAAATGGCATATGTGTCCCACCATTCATTTCCGCAGTTACTCCTGCATCTGATCCAATAACAGTGGCATCCAATTGTGCGTATCCAAGAGAAATAAATAATTGATCAAATACTCTTCGTGAAGCAAAAGGGCCAAATGTATGAAGATAAGGTCTAAACCCCTGAATAGACAAGCCTGCTGCAAGGCCGACCATTTCTGCTTCCATAATCCCAACATTCACATAACGGTCTCCAAAGTCCTTTTCAAGATTATGAGTAGCCATCGAACTTGACAAATCGGCTTCTAAGACTACTATATCAGAATCACTTTGATTAGCCTCTAAAAGGAAGTCTCTATATACATGCCGTAATTCTTTCGTGCTTCTCATCATTCTGTTTCCTCCAATTCCTGACTTAATCTTTCTACAACTGAAGTTAACATTTGTTTCTCCTCTACAGTAGGGCGAAGATGATGATTGGATTTCATTTCTTCCAGCTCTTGAACCCCTTGACCTTTAATAGTATCTAATACAATGCACTTAGGTGATGAATTATTTGACTGTTTTAATTGGACAATCCCTTCATAAATTTCTCTAATATCTGAACCCTTGACCCTAATGGATTCAAATCCAAATGCTGAAAATTTTTCTACGAAGTCACCTGGATTACAAATATCCTTTGTAAAACCATCTAATTGTTTTTTGTTATCATCAACAAATACAATTAAGTTGGATAACTGTTGCTGAGAAGCAAACTGTATAGCCTCCCAACATTGTCCCTCATTTAACTCACCATCTCCAACAATAGCATAGGTATAAAAGGGACTTTTTCTTATTCTCTGACCATATGCAAGTCCGGTTGCAACACTAATTCCCTGTCCTAAAGAGCCAGTTGTCATATCTATGCCCGGCGTTAGATTTCTATCAGGATGAGACGGTAATTTGGTTCCATTTGTATTTAAAGAATATAAGAATTCTTTGTCAAAGAAACCATTCAAATAGAGTGTACTGTATAGAGCTGGTCCTCCGTGACCTTTTGATAATATGAAATAATCTCTATCTCGTGCTGCAAATATTTCTGGAGTCATTGGCATTATTTCACCATAAAGCACTGCTAGAACTTCTACGATAGACAGACTTCCTCCGTAATGTCCGAATCCAAGATGATTCAATGTTCTAAGAGTATTTAATCGGATGTTAGTCGCAAATTTTCTTAACTCATCTTCTCTATTTTCACTTAAAATCATCCCTTACTCCTCCTTTGCAGATGGCTTTTTAATAAAGGATACTCCAAACATAACTGCTAGAATAAGAACAAGACCAATCACAATGCCTGCTTGTGAACCAAATTGATTTAACATTCCTAAAATAATTCCTGATAGACCAAAATCTGCATCTGAGAAAGTTGATCCTTGGAAACCAAGTCCTCCCAAAACTGGCATTAAAAAGACTGGAAGAAAACTGATTAAAATACCTTGTAAAAATGCTCCAATAGTGGCTCCACGAACACCACCAGATGCATTCCCAATGACACCTGCAGTCGCTCCACAGAAGAAATGAGGCACAACGCCTGGTAAGATAACAACCGTTCCTGAAGCAATCATAATTGCCATACTTACTAAACCACCAATAAAACTAGAGATAAATCCAATTAGAACTGCATTGGGTGCATAAGTATAAACAATCGGACAATCCAAAGCAGGTTTTGAATTAGGTACAAGACGCTCTGAAATACCTTTAAAGGCTGGAACAATTTCACCCAAAATAAGGCGAACACCTGCTAAAATAACAAATACCCCTGCTGCAAATTGACCTGCTAATTGTAAAGCATAAACTAGACCACTTGTACCACTACTGATTTCTTTTTCTATATATTCTGACCCTGCAAAGATAGCTACAATAATGTAAATAACTGCCATGGATAAAGTAATACTAACAGTGCTATCACGTAAAAAAGCTAAACTCTTTGGAAATTTAATGTCCTCTGTTGATTTTGATTTGTCACCGATAAGGCTACCAGTAAAACCACTCAACCAATATCCCAAAGAACTGAAATGACCTAAAGCCACCTTGTCATTTCCAGTTAATTGAACCATATATTTTTGCACAAATGCTGGGGAAATACTCATAATAATACCGAGTGCTAATCCTCCTAGTAAGATAAGAGGCAAGCTAGTAAAGCCAGCAACTGATAAAATGACCGCAATCATACATGCCATATATAGAGTGTGGTGCCCTGTTAAAAAAATATATTTAAATCGAGTAAAACGAGCGATTAAGATATTGAACACCATGCCTGCAAACATAATCATTGCAGTAGCTGAGCCATATGTTGTTAAAGCTACAGCTACAATTGCTTCATTATTCGGCACAACGCCAGATAAATGAAAAGCATGCTCAAACATGGTACCAAATGGATTTAAAGAATTTTGTACAATTCCTGCACCACCAGATACAACTAAGAAACCAACAAAGGTCTTAATTCCACCTTTAATAATATCAGGTAATTTCTTCTTCTGAAGAACTAATCCTAAAATTGCAATTAAAGCTACTAAAATAGCTGGTGTACTAACAATATCCAATATGAACTTCATCATGACGCTAGCCTCCTATATAAGTCCTTTTTCTTCACAAAGTTTAGTAATTAATTCTCGTAGTTCATCCATATCAATAATACTATTTAAGATACGAACATCTCCAAGATGACTAGCTGAATCAGCTAGATCACGACCAACAATCCAAATATCAGCTGCATTTGGATCTGCTCCACCTAAATCATAATGTTCAACTTCTACATCTGAAACATTCAAATCACTCAATACAGATTCAATATTCATCTGTACCATAAAACTTGAACCTAATCCTGAACCACAAGCTGTACCAATTTTTAACATTATCTAATCCTCCTGTTTAATTATCATTTTAATGTCATCATAGTTTTTTGATGATATTAAAGTTTGAACATGATTTTTATCTCTTAAAATTGTTGTTAAATGTGACAAAGCCTTTAAATGACTCTCATTATCAATGGCTGCAATACAAATCAACAATCTTACCTCTTGTTCTGGATTATCCAATAAATAAATCGGTTCTTCCAAAACTAACATTGACATTCCTATTTCATTCACACCTTCATCTGGCCGAGCGTGAGGAATTGCTACTCCCTTCCCTAAATTAATAAAAGGCCCAAACTCTTCTACTTTTTGAATCATTGCCTCAGGGTAGTTCTCAGTTATCTTATCTTGATCCAAAAGCGGTTTAGCTGCTAAACGAATCGCCTCCTTCCATCCTAATTTTTGCGAACTAACCTGATAGGTTTCTTTGGTAATAAGTTGTTCTAGCACTGGTACAATTTCCTTTCGATCATTTTTTTGATAAAGATAATTCTTTAACGCCAATCTTAATTCCAATTCTTGTGTAATAATTCCATATTTTTTGACAATATTCAGGATTTGTTCAATCTCAAAATCCCCATACTCTAAATTCGGAAAATCTTTTAACACTAGTTCTACTAGTTGTATTGCTTGCTCTTCAGTCATCATAACCGAAACTAGATAATTTGGCTTTTCTGTCTCCACCTTTATGGTAGAAAAAACCATATCATAGTCACTACTAGCTTTCACCTGTAAATCATCAATCTTTGAGGTTCCTATAAACTCAATTTGAGGAAATAATGCTAATAGATTCTCTTTTAACATCAATGAAGAACTAACACCATTAGGACAAATGATTGCTGCTTTATACCATTTTTGAGGCAAAGTATCTGCTTTCTTTAAATAACCTCCGAAATGGATAACAAAATATGCTGTTTCACTATCAGGTATGGGATTGTCAATAGCGTCCATCAAGGGCATCAAAGAATCTTTGACTAATTCAAATAAATCAGGATAATGTTCTTTAACATGCAATACATATTCATTTGAACTAGGTAGGCCGAACTTTAATCTATAGTAAGCCGGTATAAGGTGGCGGCGAAGATTTTCTCTCAATCCTTCCCTTTGTTTAAAATGTAACAAAGAAATATCTTCCATTCTACTTATAATAGCCTCTGTTAATTGATTAAAGTAAACCGGAGCAACATCTACTTCACCTTCAAAGCAACTTGATAATAAAACGGTGATATAGCGATAATCATCCTCAGAAAACACCGTATCTATAATTCCCAAATCAACCACTGTATCCAATAAAATAGTGGTTATATCTTGAATAACAGGAGATACTAATGTCTCTGAAAGACATACTCTTTCAACATCCCTTTGATACCTACACAGAATGAATACTAAACCGAAAAGGCAAACTTTTAATTGATTAACAATAGGTACTAGCTGTAGCTTCTCATAATAATCTTTAACTACCTGATTTATCAAATCATAAGTTAATGAATACCCCCAACTGGATAAAACATAATCCAAACCCCAAATCCCTATGGAGGATTCCAGCAACTCACTAACCATTTGAAAAGCTAAGCGGTGCTTATTCCACTCTGAACCGTGTAAAGTATAACCTTTTGCTCTACTGTACCCTAGCTCCAAATCATTATCTAACATAATCTTTCTTAATGATTGAATATCAGATAAGGTTGTATTCTTACTTACTTTCAAAAAGTCTTGGTAATGATTATTCGATATAAAATCTAATCGGCAAAAAGTGTAAAGATAGATTAAAGCTAAGCGAGTCGACTTTGGTAAAACCAATTCATCCGACTTAATAATATCTGTCAAAGACTGCTTCGTACGATTTGATAAACTATAGCGACCTTGTTTTTTATCCAGCACTATCCCTTTATTAGCTAGATAAGGCACTAAATAATCTATTCCTTCTTTGACTTCCTTTATAGGTAAGCTCACCTTAACAGATAATTCATATAATGATAGCTCACAATGATCCATCAAAGTCATCAAAATAACTAGTGCTCTATAATCAAACATTTCTCTTCCTTTCTAACTACAATTATAGTGTAAAAGTTATAAGAATAAAAGAGTATTTGAGCACAATATAATCTCACCTTTTAAAAGAAATTATTGGGCTGAAAGTTTTTAGTGATTATTTTCAACTTTCTATTGACTTTTAAAAACAAAGTGATATCATTTAGATATCAAATAATGGGAATGGTTGAAACGACACTGGAACGGCTCAATGAAGGGGAATTGGTAGAGATTGACGAAGAACGAAAAGCTGCCATGGTTTCAAATCTCCTTGTCGTTCTTTGTGGCAATCATGATGCACAACCAATTGTCAACACGGAAAGTCTTTACTAAAGATGGTTGAAGCTAAAAAAAAGCAGATCCCCCTTCGACTCTCAACAAAGTTATACGCTGCACTCACATCATGGGCAGAAGATGACTTTCGTTCAGTCAATGGGCAAATCGAATATCTCCTCACAGAATGTGTCAAACAACGGAAGAAAGACGGAAAATACGTATCAGAAACCATTGACGAACCATTTGAAATTGATATTTAACACCTTCTCCTGTCTGCTAGGTCTGACAGGAGAATTTTTTCATCTTTTTTTGTCAAGTAACTTTACTTTACAAAAAAAATGTGTTATCCTAGTATGGTTGATGAAAATCAGTAGATTGAATCGAATATAAATACCTAAAGGAGAAATCAAAATGGCAGTACCTGCACGTCGCACTTCAAAAGCGAAGAAAAACAAACGTCGTACACACTACAAAGTAACAGCTCCATCTGTAAACTTTGACGAAACTACTGGAGATTACTCACGTTCTCACCGTGTATCACTTAAAGGATACTACAAAGGACGTAAAATCGCTAAAGCTGCATCAGCTGAATAATAGAAGGGAGATACCATGCGCGTAAATATTACACTTGAACACAAAGAATCTGGTGAACGCTTGTACCTTACTTCTAAAAACAAACGTAACACTCCAGACCGTCTTCAATTGAAGAAATACTCACCAAAACTTCGCAAACACGTTGTGTTTACAGAAGTGAAGTAAGCATTCAATACGAATCAATACAGAAGAAAAACGCTGATTCAAGCGTTTTTTCTTTTTGTTAATTTCAGTACATTGCAATGAGAATCATTCGAATGACTACATTATTGATAATATTTGTTAAGCCATCAAAAGTAATTAACATTTCATAACGAGTAATCCTATTTAAACTCGTCTCACTATCTATTTTTTCTTATCTCTGTGTTATAATGAAATAAAACAAACATTTATATTCCGTTTTTAGCATCTCATTAAAATTGTTCAACATTAATCCTTTCAATCTATACTTAATGAAGATACACACTTTTAATCAAACTTAAACTCTAAAAATATTTACATTACTATTTTAAAAAATATCATAAAATCAAAGATTTAAATTGACAATCCAGTTTACTTTTTTACTTGATTTTCATATACTTGTCAATATACCTTAGAAATATAATTCAAGTACAGGTTATAGTCACTCACTACATTGGCTTTCTATAATAAAAATATTGAGAAAAAATTTTAATAGGAATTATAAACATGAATAATACATTTAAAAACATACCTAAACCCTATTTACCAGAAAAACTTCCATTTGACTATACTTCAATATATACAGATCCACAAATAATTAGATTAGTTTCTAAAGCAGGTATAGCTATTGGAACCTATGAAGGATTTTTATCATCTATTATCAATCCAATGCTACTAATTTCACCATTGCTCAGCCAAGAAGCCGTCCTTTCCTCAAAACTTGAAGGTACTCATGCAACTCTAGAAGACCTACTAAATTACGAAGCAGGTAATAAGGTTGATATAGAACGTGATGAACTACATGAAATTATTAATTATCGAAAAGCACTTTTTTATGCTCTCGAAAATATTACTACAATTAATGACAATAACTCTAGAGGGTTACCATTATCTAATAGAATAATAAAAGAGATGCATAAAATTCTATTGGATAACGTTAGAGGAAGCAGCAAGAATCCAGGAAATTTTAAAAGAACTCAAAATTACATTGGAAGTAGAGCAACTATCTCTTACACACCAGTTCCGCCAGAACAAACTACGGAGTATATGTCCAATTTAGAACAATATATGCATCATGATGATTTAGACTTATTAGTTCAATAAGCTATTGTACATGCTCAATTTGAAATGATTCATCCATTCGAAGATGGTAATGGTCGAATAGGAAGATTGTTAATCCCACTGTTTCTTTACTACCAAGAATTGCTATCTTATCCTACATTTTACATGAGTTCATATTTTGAAAGTGATCGATCACTATATATCTCTCATTTATCAAACATCTCTAAAAATAATAACTGGAAAGATTGGTTTAAATACTATTTGGAAGGAGTAATTTTCTCAGCAGAAGAGAGTACAAAAAAGGCACAGGATATCTTAAACCTTTATAATAAGATGAAAGAAGAAATAATACCAAAATTGAATTCTGTCTCTGGTATTCAACTTCTTGATTTCATTTTCTCTTCTCCAATTTTTAAAGCAAAACAAGTCAGCAAACACCTTAGTATCTCTGAACGTACGGTATATACATTATTAAATAAATTAATTGATGAAGAATTTCTTTCAACAGACTCTGCTCAAAGAAATCGTACTTACTTTTGTCCACACCTGCTAAGAATAGTTCAATAATTTTATATTGAAGCTCATCTTCGTTTTGCTTCACTTCTACTTTCTTTCGTGAAGTAAAAACGGAATTTGCTTCATTAAAGAAAGATTAGGTGAAGCAAATCCCGTTTTTACTTCACGAAAATAATACACACTTTACTTATTTTGTTTTAGAAAAATAACATCACTTCTCAAAAAGTTAGTCATTATCTTTATGTTAAGGATTAAATTCTGTATTTGATAGGACTGAATCCTTTTAGTTTAGTTCTAATTCGATTTTTACTTAGATAATCAATAACAAAAATGACAATAGATTTTCTACTGTCATTTTATTTTTCTAAATTTTTAGCAGATTATTCTCACAAGTCTCTAAACCTCTTTCAACTTTTCGAGATAGGCGGTTAATTCTGCTTGGGCTTCTGGTGTTGTGCCTACTAGCTGGCTGCGCATGTGTGCGAGTCTAGCTTCTACCTCTCCAATCTCTCTATCAATCTCTGCGAGCTGGTCGGCGAGGTCGGTTAGGGGAACAACGGGTTCTTCCTCAAAGGTATCGACATAGCGTGGAATGTTGAGGTTATAGTCATTTTCGACAATTTCTTCAAAGCTGGCTAGATGAGCAAACTTCTCGACATTCCCGCGTTTTTGATAGGTCTCCAAAATCTTGGCAATATGGTCTTCGGTCATATTGTTTTGATTTTTCCCTTTTTCAAACTCTTTTGAGGCATCGATAAAGAAGACATCCTTATTGGTGCGATTCTTTTTAAGGATAATAATGGTTGTCGGAATAGAGGTATTGTAGAAGATATTTGCTGGCAAGCCGATAACTGTATCAATAGCGCCTTCTTCTAGCAGGTGTTGGCGAATCTTTTGCTCGGCTGCTCCTCGGAAGAGGACTCCGTGGGGAAGGACAATGGCCATGACCCCATTATGCTTGAGGTGGTAAAAGCCGTGAAGAAGGAAGGCAAAATCTGCTTTTGACTTAGGTGCAAGAACTCCATAACTTGAAAAGCGAGGATCTTGCAGGAAGCCACTATCTGCTGACCACTTCAGTGAATAGGGTGGGTTCATCAAAACCCCATCAAAGTCTGTTGGCTCGGTAGTCGGCCAATCTTCATCTAGGGTATCGTGGTTACTGAGGTGATAGTTCTCAATCGCGACCCCATGAAGCATCATATTCATGCGAGCAAGGTTGAAGGTCGAAGTAATCAACTCCTGACCGTAGTAAGAAATCGTCGAAGCTTCCTTACTATAGCGCTTGGCATTGAGCAAGAGAGATCCAGAACCCATGGTCGGGTCGTAAACCGACATGCCCTTTTGATGCTCCCGCCCTGCAAAGACAATCTGAGTCATGAGGTGAGAGACTGCTTGAGGTGTATAGAACTCACCAGCTTTTTTCCCAGAATCACTGGCAAACTGGCCAATCAAGTACTCATAAGCATCACCCAAAATATCACCAGCATGACCAGAGACATTGAGGTCGTTGAGCTGTTTCATAACCTCAGAGATAGTCTTGTTTTGCTTTTGTGGGGTGTTTCCTAGCTTTTTCGCATAGAGGTCGATATCTTCAAAAAGATTTTCAAATTTTTCATTGGCCTGCTCGATATCACGGAAACTTTGGGCTAGGGACTCTAGCTGGAAGATTCCTTCATGGATAGACTGAACCAGCTTGGTAAAGGTTAGAGAAGGCTCAATCACATAACCCAGATCGTCATTTAAGACCTCGATGAGGTCTTCACGGACATCTGCATCCGCAAAGTTTTCCTCGTAGAGAAGCTGGGCTTGTTGGAAGGACTCAAAGGTCTCGTCCAAGTTATCACAGACGGCTTGGAGGATGTTGTCGGATAGGTACTTGTAGAAAATCAAGCCCAAGAGGTAGGACTTGTATTCATTGGCTTCCATCTGGCCACGCAGGATATCTGCCGCATTCCAGAGGGATTGGTAGAGTTCTCTTGATAAATCTGTTTGTGACATAGGGTCTCCTATAAATGTATGTTGTTAGTAGTATTCCATGTTTTAAAATATTTTTCTTTTTTATATTTTCCTTAAATAGTGCGGACGGGGGGTAAAATTATCCAGTGGATGATTTTAGAAATCCAAGGAATTTCATCCCTAATTTTTGAGCCCAGAGTCTCAAAAATCCCGTCCTATACAATAACTTTGTTATTGTATAGGATACCACCATGGCGGAAAATATCCTCTAAAAGCTCACTTCGTTCGCGCTCATTTTACGATAAACTCTTTTAAAAACGAATCACTGGGCTTTTTACGGTCTTTGTATCTTAGATAAACATTTTTCTGAGTAGGGTTTGTTTGCTTTCTTTGAGCTGGTTGACTTTTTCCTCTTGCTTGGCAATGGCCTTGTCTAGGTCTTGGAAGAAAGAACCGATGACCTCTTGTTCAGGGAGAGAAGGTAAGGAAGATAGTTCATTCTTCAATAAAGAATAATGACGTTTATACCCTTGGGATTTAGGCAGATATCTTTCTAACATTATAAACAAAAATGGCTGAGTAGTTAAATCTGAGTGTAATATTTTTATACCATCTGTAGCTAATAAAAAAGGAGTCTCAGGTTTAAATAAAGATAATGTATGATCACCAAAAAGAATAACATTACTAAAATTATTAAATGGTTTATTATCTGAAAAACCTACAATAGGAATGTCCCCTTGTTGTATTACAGGATTATTTCCCTCTTCATAATACTCGGTAATATAATTTTTGGAACTAATAGATTGGATTATCTCCCCCAACTTCACTTCCTTCCAGTCATTTTCAAATCCTGCGAAGCGAAGGGCTGGTTTGGTTTGTCCTTTGGCTGGGAAGAGGAGTTTGAGGTAGGTTTTCTTCTGCTCTTTGAGCACCTCTAACTTACGCTGTTGAAGGCTAATGAGCTGGTCAATATCTTGGAAGAAAGTTGATAGAATAGAAATCTCTCTAAAATCATTAGGGATAACTAAACTAATCTCTGACATTACATTATTCATTAATTTCGGGTTGCCAACTTTTGAAACATATTTCCAAGCTTCGTTATTTAATATTTCTGCAATCACTTTATTAGCAAAACCTTCATCAGACAGTAAAACACCGTTCACATTTGTACTATAAAATTTTCCTTCCCTGTAATTTACCGTTCCAGCATTTGCTCCATCAGTTGTCCAAGTTATTGCTGTTTCAAATAGATATTTATCATAATAGCCTAATAACCCTTCATTTTTGGTTTGAGAAGAATATACAGGATATTTATAAGTATCTGTTTTTTCTTCTGATATCTGCGTTGTTGCTAGTACTTGTCCCCTAGTAACTCTAAAAATATCTGAGACTTTCACTTCCTTCCACTCATCTTCAAATCCTACAAATCGATAACTTGGTTGTTTTATCATATTACTCCTCCAACTATTTCATCTTTATTTGTATCTATAAATTGCAATTGATAAGCTTTATGAGCACCCCATGCCTTAAGTATTTTCTTAATAGTATATTCATACTTCTTATCAAACTGGTCTACATAAATGCTCACATTCGGTGCCTGTTTAAAGATTTCTTTAAAGTACGGAGCATCCACTCCATTCTCATCCCGAATACCAAAACCAATGAAGTAGATTTCTTTGATAGAACTTAAATTTTTGAAAAGGGATTCGTGCTTTCTAAGTTGCTGATGGACGGGCTTTCTAGTCAAATAAACTAAATTATGAAGAAAGTCACGTACCTCAGTTGGGTTATTTTGTCTAAATTTATCATAAGAATCCATTTCACGATTATGTCCAAATATTAGTTTATCTTCAGAAATACTTCCATGTATATGACATATTTGTTCAGAATTTATACCGTAGAAATCCTCTAATAACATACTATAATTAAAAGTTAAAAAGTAGGCATTTTTATTGTGTTCAACAGATTTCTTTCGTTTTAGTTTTTTTAGATTAGTAGGCATATTATCCCAATCAAGAATAAAACATTGAACCCATTCCCTAAATAAGTTTTCAATGTCTGCTCTTAGAAATTTTTCAAGAATCGTTGCCAGTTCCTCAGAATATGTTTCTAAATTTTCCAAGACACAAGATGGCGGTATAATTTTCACCTCATTTATCCAACCTAAATCACGCTCCAACTGAGACCAAAAATTTTCTAATCTCATTAATTGCATCATATGTCGATAAATAAATTGATACCGTTCATGTTTATCTAACTGACCATTTCTAATTTTAGGCAGAGAATATCCATATATGTCTCTCAACTCATCTTCATTAACATATCGATGTTGTTCTTGAATTTCAATATCCTTTTCCCTAAAAAAGTCGCAAATTCCCTTTGATGTTTGCAACGACTCTAACAACTCATCTTTCCCATAAGCCTGCTGATAAACAAACTTCTTGAAATATAGATAATTCGTCTTCAAATCATGCGCCATATCAAAACCATTTCCGATAATAAATAATTTCTCCACTCTATCCCCCCTTTCTATTACTCCATTTTCTTATTTCTACACTTTAGGTTTTCTCTTTTTGATTTCTATTCTTCAATTTTACCTATTTTTACACTTTAGGATTGCCATCTATCATTTCTATTGTTCAATTTTGGCCATTTTTGCACTTTAGATAGGAAACTATGCTATTCTATTCTTCAATTTTGCCTATTTTGAAACAATAGATAGGCTTATTTTGTGATATAATGTTAAAAAACGTTGAAATGCGAGGATGACTACATATGAACTATAGAGAACTTAGAAAAATCTACTACAGTCATCGTGACCAGTATGAGGAAGAGTATCAACTACGCTTACAGGGATACAGCTCCATTAGGACATCTCTTTATCCTCATTTAATGCAACGCGATACTGTCAAAACAAGTCAATACCCTTTATTTGTTACCCTGCATCTTGAGATTTCCCAACTGATGGAAACTATCTCACAGCAGTCTCAACGAATTAGCGAAATAGCTGATACCCTCCCTAAGATTGCCCACGATCAGTTTTATAAGGAACAACTCTACCAATCGATTATTTCCACAAATGAGATTGAGGGTATCCATACAACTCGTAAAGAGTTGGTCGATGTGGAAAAACTCCTAGAGGAAGACCCCTACAAGACCGAGCAAATCAAACATCTTTCCACCTTGCGAATGTACCAACAAATCCTTAAGGATGAATTTCTCCAAATCCAATCGCTTGAAGATATCAGAGGGATTTATGACCAATTAACACAAGGAGAAATCTCGCCAGAGGATGAACTCGATGGAGAGTTTTTTAGACAGAAATCGGTCTTTATCCAAGACGACAAGACTGGCAAAGTCATCTATATCCCACCTCAAAAGGAGGAACAGATTCAGGTCATGCTGACAGAGTGGATTCGTTTTATAAACGACCATTCTATCCCAAACCTTGTCAAGGCTTGTGCTGGACACTATTTTTTTGAAAATATACATCCCTTCTATGACGGTAACGGTCGGACAGGACGCTATATCCTTGCCAAGTACTTGTCTAGAAAACTCGATAAATTTTCAGGGTTAGTTTTGTCCCAACAAATCAATCACCATAAGCAAGACTATTATAAGGCTTTTAGGAATACTGGCGATCATCTCAACCGTGCCGATGCCACCTTCTTCGTTGAAACCTTGTTGACTTTTATCAAGGAAGGACAGGAAAATATTATCCAAACCCTCCTTGAAAAACAAGAGCAACTGAATCGCTATAAAGTTAAGATAGAGCAGACAGAAGGGCTGGAGGAAGTCGAGAAATACATCTTGTTTCTACTCGCTCAGTCCAAGCTCTTTGTTGATGATAAGAGAGATGGTATAGAAGATAGAAGCATCATCCAACTGGCCAATCAGTCCAACCATCATTACTCTAAGAAAAAGGTCAAGGATGCTTTCTTGCATCTTGAAGATAGGGGAATTTTGACCCTAATTGGTCGAAAACCTTCCCAACATTATCTTTCTGACTATTTTTAATACTCAATGAAAATCAAAGAGCAAACTAGGAAACTAGCTGCAGGCTGCTCAAAACACTGTTTTGAGGTTGCAGATAAGACTGACGAAGTCAGTCACATATATACGGCAAGGCGACGTTGACGTGGTTTGAA
>NZ_VMKU01000008.1:0-7236 GCF_013276315.1 Streptococcus sp. 2741
CGAAGTCAGTAACATATACATACGGCAAGGCGAAGCTGACGTGGTTTGAAGAGATTTTCGAAGAGTATTAGAATTATAAAAAACGCATAATATCAGATGTAGAAAATTTGATATTATGCGTTTTATCATGAAAAGATTTTCTAAATCATCTCCTCAAATTGATTTTTTCACAGTCTAAAATATTTGATAGATAAACTATGAATTGGAGTTATTCTGACTCCTTACGAAAGCTAAATAATCCAGCAGTTAGAGTTAACATTCCAAATAGGGTGGCGAGAATTGAGTGATTTTCTCCAGTATTTGGCAAAGTCTTAGCTACTTGTTTCGAAATAGTTTCAGTCTTAGTTGCTAACGACTCAGCTTGAGTTTTTGTACTACTTGCGTCATTTCCTTTTTGTTCGGTATTACTACTATTTACAACTGGAACAGGAGTTGTACTACCTCCGTTATCACGGCTTGCGGCAACTTTGAAAGTCATAGCATAGATACTGAAGTGATTGGTTTCAAAAGTAACCTTATCTGTATCTTGTTTGAACTTCAATGCCTGTAAAGTACCATCTGGAGCAACATAGTAAACATTTTCAACTGGCTTATCAGCAGAAAGACTTACTAGAACCATGCCATTTGGCTGGATAGCTTTACCATTCGCGTCATATAGATGAATGTCAAATGCCTTGTAGTCTTTTGATTCAAGTGAAGTCGGCTTGGTTTCTTCTACCTTGATATAGCTGACATTTTTGAGTGTTGCTTCTGAACCATGCACTTGAACGCTTCCAGCTTTGTTCGAAAGAACACGAGTATTGTTTGGGATGGCTGGGTTAAGTGTAGGCGTTACAGGAGTTGTCGGTGTTACTGGAGCAACTGGATTCACAGGTTGTTCAGTTGGTTTCTCTGGCTTAGCAGGTTGTGGTTGATCTGGAACAGCTGGTGCAACTGGTTTTGGTGTGTCAGGAACTACAGGTTTCTCGATTGGCTTTTCTGCTGGTTTCTCTGGCTTAGCAGGTTGTGGTTGATCAGCTGGAACAGTAGGAACACTTGGCTGCTTGTCTGGCTTAGGTTGTTCACTTGGCTTAACTTCAGGTTTTACTTGCTCAGCTGGTTTTTCAGTAGGGTTCTTAAACAAGAAAACGTAAGTATCGTAGGTTTCACCAAATAGATTGTATGAATGAGTTTTAGTTTTCTCATCATAGCGATTTGTTTCTTCACTTGGGAATCCTGGATAATAGAGTTCTTCCAGTTTTCTATCCTTAGTTAATGTATAAACCTGAATATCTTCTTTCTTCTCTTTTGATTTGATAGTTAAAGAGATGCCACCACCTTGGAGAGTTCGATTTGTTCCGTAAGTTGGATTTCCATTTTTATTAGGAACTTCATAGAAGATTGTATAAGCTTCGTAGTTCATTCCTTCCAACTCTGGAACTTTTACTCGAACAAGAGCAGGTTTAAACCTACTATCCATATCTCCAAATCTGCTACCTTTAAATTTTATCTCTTTACCGTTTTCGAACATCGGATTATTGAAATTCGAATTAAAAGTATTTACTTTTATATGAGATCCTGCATGAAGCAAGTCTGGTTCAGCTGTCCACCAACCGTAAGATGTTTTTTCTACATTTTCAACAGGAAGTGGAGCAGCAAGGTCGTTTGTTGTTAGAGTAGGGCGACCTGCTCCGTTAAACCAACGTTTTGGATTGTTAGTTCGATAAGGAATCTTTGGCAATCCAGCATTTTCAGCTGGTTTCACTGAGTTAGCTGGTTGTGGTTGCTCTGCTGGTTTAACCTCTGGTTGAGGGTTTTCTGCTGGTTTTGGAGATGGAACGGGTGTTTCAGCTGGTTTATTTTCAACCGGCTTGTTCTCAGCTGGTTTCGGCTGCACAGTTGGTTCAACTGTCTCCGCTGGTTTCGAAATTTCAGCAGGTTTTTCCGTTTCCGCTGGTTGCGGATCTTTAGGTGTTGGTTTTTCTTCTACTGGTTTATTTTTAGTATAAATAAAATAGTAGCGAAAAAGATTATCTCCTTTACCATTTTTGTAGCCAGAACCACGCAAAGCATAGGCTGCATCATAGCTAACTCTGACAACTTTTGGATCTGGATCAATATCTGGATGATCTGCAGCGGCTTTTACAACGTGGCTAAAAGTGTAGTCGGATAATTTTTTTGCTGTTAGTATTCCATCTGCGCTATCTTTGTCATGTACGTTCCATGTAGAGCTAACTTCTGCTTGTTTTTGACTATCAATTCTTGATTCAGTAGTGTATCCATGTTTTTGGACAAGATCAGCATCTAAGAAATCTGCTTGGATTTCATATTTTCGAACGCTTATATCTGAGAATGCTGGCACGGCTCCAGGTTTTTCTGGGATTAGTCTATGGATCAGTTCATCAATATCAACTCCGTCAGCAGCCCAAAGCTTCTCATTAGCCTCAGCTATCAGTTTATTGTACTCTTCTTGAGTCTTAGCTGCTCCTTTCTTATAGGCTAAATCCTCTGCTACCATCTTCTTCATCTCTTTAGAATCTGTTATAGGTTGTTCTGGCTCAGGTGTTATGATTGGTAGACCTGGCTCGGGTAGCTGATTGGTTGGATCGACGTTGTATTTTTTCTCGATCTCAGCATTTTTCTTGTCCTCTGCGATAGCCTCATCTGTTCCGTTTGCAAGAATGTTGCCCTCGGTCGAAGGTTTTTCGACAGGAGCGGGCTCTTCTACTGGCTTTTCAGCAGGTTTTGAAACTTCTTTGTCTAGCTTTGGTTTTGGTTTAGCGATTGGGTCGAGCATACTGAAATCAACCCAGCTACCATTAGGTTTTGGTGCAGGTGTTGGTTGAGCAACATTAGGTTTAGCAGCAACATTTGGCTGCGGCGCAACGTTTTCCTCGGCACGCACCAAAGTTGGCACGGCAGCACTAAGAGTTACAGCAGAGAAAGTGACAATACCTAGTTTAGTTAGTTTATTCATAATTTTTCCTCCTTGGGAATGTATAATTGCCTTTTTAGGCTTATAAAATAACAAAATCAACTTCCTTTCAAGACCACAAAAGCAAAATTTTGAGCCAACTCATTCTCTAAACATTTAATGTTCTTGATAGAAGCCTTAAATGAACCTTTATCCATTAACTGAACAATACAGCTATTACACTATTACATATCTTAATAATTTTTAAATTTTTTGTTACCATAAGCTCGCTAACTACTTTAGAGATAGGGAACTAAGTGTATCGCGTAACGACCGTTAAACGATACACAAAAAATACCAGTCTAATACAGGTTAAAAACACTGTTAAACTCGTATTTTTTAAATATTCATATTGTTGTTTTGACTGTTTCATCAAACGGTCGTTAATCGAAACAAATTTACAGCTTCATTCTACCATTTTTCCCTATTTTTAGCAATGATTTTCCGTTTTTTTTGACGATTGTTCGCCACTTTATTGCGTTCTAACACTTTATATAGGGTTGATGTAGAAATTTGTTCAGCTTTTGCAATATTACGTATGCTTATATTTGAATGTAGATATTTATTAAGTATCCGCTCCTCCTTTTCTTTTGAAATCCGTTTTGCTCCTAATCTAACACCATTTTCCTTAGCTTTTCGAAGTCCTTCTTTTGTGCGAAACCTCAGATTTTCCAGCTCATTTTCTGCCACAAAGCCTAAAATGACGCAAAGTAACCTGCCAATAAGAGAGTCTGTTTCTAGTTTTTCATGCAAACTGACTAGCTGAATATGATATTCATTAAATTGTTCAATAAGTTCTAGTAGCTTAAACATAGATCGAGTCAGTCTATCTAACTTATAGATAGTGAAAGTAACCTGCTTGCCATCTTTCGAAAAGTCAGAGGCCAGTTTTAAGGCTTTTGTAAGTTCAGGACGAGTGTTATTTGCACCAGATTCCTTTTCTATAAAAAGTTTATCGCAATGTTTGAGAGCTTCGATTTGCACTTTCAATCCTAGGTCTTGCTTATGAGTAGATACACGGGCGTAGCCTATGTTGATAGTCTTTTGAGACATAAAAATCCTCCTGTTATCTTGATACAGAGGGATATTTTACTATGAATTTTAAAATAAGAAAAGACTTCAATTTCATAATCCCTATGAACTACACCCCAAAAGCTAGATTATTCTATCTAACTTTTTAGGGTGTACATAGATAGGGAAGGTGTAATTATAGGAGTTTTACTTGTCTCTTTGTATTACCAAATAATCACGCGCTCTTCTGGTGAACGCCACATTCCGTCGCCTTCTTTGACATCATAGGTTGTAAAGAAATCATCGAAGTTTGGCACTTGTACATTGACACGAAGTTTGGCTGGCGCGTGCACATCGACACTAGCCAAAAGTTTCATAAATTCTGGACGACCTTTCATGCGCCAAATGCGACCGAAGTTGTAGAAGAATTCTTCTGCTGAGAAGTCTGCTTCTCTCTTAGCTGCTTCAAGCGCTGCAGCGATTCCTCCCAAGTCAGCCACGTTTTCTGACACAGTCAATTTACCGTTAATGGTTGCTCCATAAGAATCCTGTCCATCAAACTGGTCAATGACTTTTTGTGTTTTCTCCTTGAAGGCAGCATAGTCGCTCTCTGTCCACCAATCCTTGAGGCTACCATTTTCATCAAAGGACGCTCCGTTGGTATCAAAGGCGTGGGAAATTTCATGAGCAATAACCGCCCCAATACCACCGTAATTAGCAGAAGATGACTGATGCAAGTCATAGAAAGGTGCCTGTAAAATAGCCGCTGGGAAGACAATCAGATTCTTCTGTGGATTGTAGTAGGCATTGACCATGTGAGCAGGCATGCCCCATTCCTTGTAGTCAACAGGCTGGTTCCACTTGCTCCAACTGTGCTTGATTTCAACACGCGCAAAGGCTAGAGCATTATCAAAAAGACTAACATTTTCATCCACTACCTTGTCCTTATAGCGTTCTGGTAATTCTTCTGGGTAACCGATATAAGGCTTGATGACATTGAGTTTGACGATGGCCTTGTCACGAGTTTCTGGAGTCAGCCAGTCATTTTTAGCCAAGCGCTCCTTATAGACATCAATCATGGTTGCCACTTTTTTCTCCACATCCGCCTTGGCTTCTGGAGAGAACTTCTCACGGGCGTACCAAAGACCCAGGGCTTGCTTGAAAGGTTCCTGTGCTAGATGATAAGCTGCTTTGACCTTATCTTTTGCCTCTGGAACTCCAGAAAGGGCACGGCTGTAGGCACCTGACAAGACACGGATTTCTTCTGTTAAATAGCTGGTTGAAAGATTGACTACACTTAAAATTAAGTTTGCTTTGAGAAGAGGCCAAGCCTCTTCACTATAGAATTGATCTGCTGCTTGCCAGAAACGTTCCTCGTCTACAATAACCTTGTCTGGTACTTGTCCAAGAACAGCTTGGAAGAAGTCATTCAAAGGTAGAGCAGGCGCGAATTTCTTGAAATCTTCGTAAGAATATGGATGGTAAAGCTTGGCATATTCTGAACCTTCTTCATTAGAGAGCACCACTGCCGCAACTCGGCGGTCCAATTCAAGTCTTTTTTCTAGCAAGTCTTCAATTTCTTCATCAGAGAAATCATAAGCTTTGAGGAGATTTGCGCTGCTTTCTTTCCAAAGAGTCAAGAGCTCTTCGCGCTGAGGATGCTCTTCTGCATAGTAGGTCGTATCTGGCAAGATTGTGCTTGGAGCGCTAGCCCATAGAACATTGATTCTAGCATCCATAAAGTCTGGCGATACACCAAAAGGAAGGAAGTTTGGTTTTCCTGCAAGCTCAAACTCTGCTAGTTTAGCTGTAAAATCCGCAAAAGTCTCCAATTCTTGGAATTCTTTAAGGAGTGGTAAGACAGGTGTGATACCGTCAGCTTCTCTCTTGTCAAAATCACGAACTAGGCGGTGGTATTTGACAAAGTTTGCCAAGATAGCATCCTCAGGCACCTCTTCACCTGCTAACCACTTGTCTGTTGTCGCCAGCATCAAGTCTTCAATTTCCTGATCTAAATCAACAAAACCTCCTGTTTGAGACTTATCTGCTGGGATTTCAGCTGTCTGTTGCCATTCTCCATTGATAGCATCATAAAAATCATCTTGATAACGTGTCATCTTGTTCTCGCTTTCATTTGTATTTGTCTTTATCTTAACAAAAATCACTAGGGAATGCAATTAATAACTATTTAACTATTATTTTTTAGCTATTATAAAAAATCTTTCCATGATAAAACGCATAATTCCAAGTTTTTTACACTTGATACTATGCGTTTTATAATTTTGAATCCTTTTTCTAACCTCTTGCTTAGTTTTAATACACTATGATTTTTTATCAAATGTCAAAAACGATAAATAAGCATTAATAGCAGAAAAGAACATTAACTTCATGAAAAGATCCAAGGATAGTCTACCACTAATATATGCTATTACAGAAAAGATAGATAATGAAATAAAGAAACTTAGTACTACGCGGATTATCTTTTTCTTAAGCCCACGCATTTATACGACCGTTATTCTTATAATAATCATTAGCATCTATAAGTTGAGCAAGAGAATATCCAACATTATAGTAAATATTTACAACAGCAACAACATTCTCTATTATCTTGGATATAAAACCAGATAAAACACCGACACGTTTAGCTGCAGCTTTGGCAGATCTACTTAAAATAGAACGAGCAGCAGCTACACCATGTTTAGCTGCGTATTTACCAAGAGTAGCATATCCACTGATAAGTGTACCGACAATTAAATCAAATGCCCAAGCAAATTCACTTAAAGTAACACCTTGACCATCCCATACACTAGCTCTACTACTATACGGACTCATTACTCTATATGCAATCTCTCTCATTTGTTCCTCATCCAATTCAGGATAAAGACTCTTTTTTTCTTTAATCAATCTATCTATCTGATCTTCAGAAAGTTCCAGTGGTTTAGATAATTTTTTATCTACTTCTTCAGCTAAACTTGAAATTTGTGAATAATTGCTAGCTTCGGACGCATATACTAAAGATGGTACAACATTACTAGCTAAAAACAGTGCAACAATTGATGAAATGATGAGTCTGAAAATTTTAGACATATTAGTCCTCCTTAAGGAAATGATAAAGCAAAAACCACTCAAAGTATTCAGCAAGACATTTACCACTAAAAACCTCCTTCCCAGTCTAGTTAAATACTTTTGTTAACGCTATCATTTTATCACAAAATGATAGCGTTGTCAATATTCTTCTTGTAATTTTTCTATAATTTATATATTAGACTTCC
>NZ_VMKU01000080.1:0-3091 GCF_013276315.1 Streptococcus sp. 2741
TTGTTATGACGCGCTTACCCTTGTTATGACGCGCTTACAAGCCAGCCGTCCACTTCCTGAAATGCAAAAATCTCCTAGCAGGCTTTCCTGCTAGGAGATTTTCTTATGAGAGGTACTTGTTAAGCTTTGAAAATTGGATTTATTATTCGATAAGTATCAAACCATCTACCAATTAAGCTTCTTCGTCTTCTTTACGACGACGACCTGCAAGACCAAGACCAAGTAAGGCACTTGCGGCAGCTGCTACCATAGCTACAGTAGAATCTGCTGTACCTGTATTTGGCAACTCTTTAGCGACTGTACGCACGTTTGTTGCTGCTTGAGCTGGAGCTACAGCTGGTGTTTGAGCAGCTTGGTCCTTAGCTGGACTTGCATGATTAGTTGCTGGAGAAACTTTCGCCAGGAAGTCTTCGATACGTTTAACCGTTGCAGCCACATCTGCCTGAGTTGCATCTGCATTGGCAAATACTTTCTTAGCGTCTGCCAATAAGTCAGTCGCTGCTTTTGCAGTTTCTGCATCAAGCTTAGTTGATTCTTGGATGATTAGTCCTTCTAACTGACGAATAGCATCTGCTAACTTAGCTTTATCCACTTTTGCTTCAGTGTTAGTAGCTCCGTTATTTTGAGCTGAAGGAGCTTGTTTAAAGATAGCTTCAGCGGTAATTGCTAAAACTTTGCCATCTTTAGTTACAACAGTTGCATTTCCTGCCTTGTCAAAGAGAACATCTACTACATCAGCATTTGCTGCTTTAATCTTAGCTTTTGCAGCTTCTTTTTCTGAATCTGTTAAGTTAGTAAAGTCTGCTACTGTTTCTTTTTCAAAGTCAAGGTTGATGTTATCTCCGCTATTCTTAGCTGTTACATCACTTTCTGTTTTCACTAATTGGTCTTTTGCAATCGATACTGTATTTCCATCTAGTGTTACTGTGGCGTTACCTTTATCGTCTACTACTACAGTCGCTCCTGAATTGACGGCTTCAATTGCTTTCTTAACTGCTGCTTTTTCATCTTCCGTTAAGTTATCTTTGTTTCCAACTAATGTACGGAATGCTGGTGTTTTCACTTTAGCAGTCTTAGCTTCGTCAGCTAGGTTTCCAGCTGGGATTACTAGGTCTAAAGCTGGAATATTCAGAACTGTACCATCAGCTTTAGTTACTGTTGCATTACCTTTGTCGTCTACTACTACAGTTGAACCTGGGTTGACTGCTTTAACCTTCTCTTCGATAGCTTTCTTCTCTTCTGGAGTTAAGGCATCTGGATCTGCTACTACAGTTTTAGCTGCTGGTGTATTGACATCATTGCCTGCATTTTCTTTAGTAATATCATCTTGTGTTTTCACTAAATCAGTGGCTGGAATGACCGCTGTCTTACCTTCTGGTGTTGTAACTGTAGCATTACCCTTATCGTCTACTACTACAGTTGAGCCTGGGTTGACTGCTTTAACCTTCTCTTCAATAGCTTTCTTCTCTGCGTCTGTCAACTTGTCTAGGTTCGCTGCTACAGTTTTAGCTGCTGGTGTATTGACATCATTGCCTGCATTTGGTTTAGCTGCATCTGCTGCTGACTTCGTCAAGTCTGTTGCTGGAATAACGGCTGTCTTACCTTCTGGTGTTGTGACTGTGGCATTTCCTTTATCGTCCACTACTACAGTCGCTCCTGGGTTAACTGCTTTAACCTTCTCTTCAATAGCTTTCTTCTCTGCAACTGTCAACTTGTCTGAGTTCGCTACAACCGTCTTATCCGCCGGCTTAACGATGTCGTTGCCTGCGTTTGGTTTAGTTGCATCTTCCGGTGATTTGAATAAATCTTTCCATGGAATTGTTGCCACAGTTCCATCATTTAAAGTAACAGTAGCGTTACCTTTATCATCAAATTTAACAGATTTAGCCTCAGGATTGAGTTTTCTTAATTTTTCTTCTACTTTGGCTTGTGCAGCTGAATCAGTCGGTTCACCAACCACTTTATCTGCTGGTTTAACAATTTCACCATTTCCTGCGTCAGATTTAGCTGTATCTTCCTTAGTTCTCACTAACTCAGTTGATGGAATCGTTGCAGTCTGACCTTCTGGTGTAGACACTGAAACAGTTCCGTCTGCATCGAGTAGCACAATAGAATTTGGATTTACAGACTTAACAGCAGCAATAATTTGAGCTTTTTCTGACTCTGTCAACATCGATTTATCCTTGATGATAACTTTATCAAGTGGTTTGTTAATATCGTTTCCACCTTTACCATTATCTAGATTCTCCAACGTTTTCACCAAATCAGTTGGATTAATGATTCCCTTATCACCATTTGCTGTAGTAACTTCAATATTTCCAGCGTCGTTATATTTAACCTCTTTGGCTGTTGGGTTCACTTTCCTCACTTCTTCTAAGATTTTAGCTTTTTCCTCAGCTTTTAGGTTGGCTGGATCATTAACTAGCGCTTTATCAATTGGTCTGTTAATATCCCCAACTGCTCTAATTGCCGATTTATCCGCGTCTTGAATCTTATTAACATCTGCTTCTTTATTCGCAGCATCTACTAATTTCTTAGCTTCGGCTGCTATTTGATCTGCTTTATCTTTAAGATTCTCTTTCGCTTTAGGAGATAAGTCAGTACGCGCGTCAATCTCTTCTTTCTTCGCTTTTGTTTGCTCATCAATGGCTTTACGAGCATTTGGTTTATCTTCTACAACAGGTAAAACTTTCCCTATTTCAGCATTTGCATCATCTTGAAGTTTCTTAACCTCTGAATCTGTTCTAGCAATATCAATTGCTTGCTTAGCTTCTTTGGCTAAGGCTGTCGCTTTTTCAGCAGCTTCAGCTTTTTCTTCATCCGTGGCATCTGGTGTGTTTTCAATGGCTTTTAGTTGTTCAGCTAGCTTATCATCAATAGCTTTCTTGGCTGCAGCTTTAGTTGTTGTTTCTGGATTCACAGCTTTAATCGCTGCTACACCGTGTTCCTTAGCACTATCTACTGCTCCTTGAACCTTCCTTGATTCCTCTGGTGTTGTGGTTACATCTGGTTGAGCATCAATGGCCTGGTTCGCTTCGGCTGCTCGAGCTTGAGCTTCTGCTTTAACTTTCGCTTTTTCTTCAGCTGTTAG
>NZ_VMKU01000081.1:0-18917 GCF_013276315.1 Streptococcus sp. 2741
AAATACTGTTTTGAGGTTGCAGATGGAAGTTGACGTAGTTTGAAGAGATTTTCGAAGAGTATAAACTGCTTATAAAATAAAAAGGAGTCCAGATGGAACATATTATTTATCAGCTTGAAGAGGATTTGGCAATTATTACTTTAAACCGTCCTGATGTCGCTAATGGTTTCCATATTCCCATGTGTGAGGAGATCTTAGAAGCCTTGACTCTGGCAGAAGAAAATCCAGCTGTGCATTTTATCTTAATCAATGCCAATGGAAAGGTCTTCTCAGTTGGGGGAGATTTGGTAGAGATGAAGCGGGCAGTGGATGAGGATGATATTCCATCATTGACAAAAATCGCAGAGTTGGTCAATACGATTTCTTATAAAATCAAGCAAATAGCCAAACCTGTTTTAATGGAAGTTGACGGTGCTGTTGCAGGTGCCGCAGCGAATATGGCTGTTGCGGCAGATTTCTGTTTGGCGACGGATAAGGCTAAGTTTATCCAAGCCTTTGTTGGTGTTGGTTTGGCTCCAGATGCAGGGGGAATTCATCTCTTGAGCCGCAGTATCGGTGTGACGCGTGCTGCTCAATTAGCTATGACAGGAGAGGCTTTAACGGCAGAAAAAGCCCTAGAATGGGGGTTGGTTTACCGCGTTTCTGAAGCTGAAAAACTTGAAAAGACGAGAGAACAGCTTCTTAAAAAATTAAGACGTGCTTCAAGTAATTCCTATGCTGCCATTAAGAAGTTGGTTTGGGAGAGCCAGTTTAAAGACTGGCAGGGTTACGCTACTTTAGAACTGAACCTACAGAAATCCTTAGCTCAAACAGAGGATTTCAAAGAAGGAGTGCGAGCTCATTCGGAGAGAAGAAGACCTAAATTTACAGGAAAATAAAAAATACTTGCATCATTCTTTGAATTTTGATATAATTCTTTCTGTCAAATGTTTTGATTGTAAAAGTTTTTTGAAGAAGGAGGGATATGAAAAATGGACTACCAACGAATCAATGAATATTTAACATCTATATTTAACAATGTCCTTGTAATTGAGGAAGTGAACTTGAGAGGTAGTCGTTTTAAGGATATCTCCATCAAAGAAATGCATACGATTGATGTCATCGGTAAGGCTCCAGATGTGACTCCAAGTCAAGTGTCAAAAGAGTTGATGGTAACTCTTGGAACTGTTACGACAAGTTTGAACAATTTAGAGCGTAAGGGATACATTGAGCGAGTTCGGTCAGAACAGGATCGTCGTGTGGTGCATCTGCATTTGACAAAGAAGGGGCGCTTGATCCATAGACTGCATAAACGCTTCCACAAGGCCATGGTAGAAAAAATTATTGATGGCATGAGCGAGGAAGAAATTGATGTTATGAGCAAAGGGTTGACTAATCTTTACCAATTTTTGGAGGATTTGAAATAATGGCTTTTGCAAAAATAAGCCAGGTTGCTCATTATGTGCCAGAGCAAGTGGTTACAAATCACGACTTGGCTCAGATTATGGATACCAATGATGAGTGGATTTCAAGTCGAACGGGAATACGACAAAGGCATATTTCAAGAACAGAATCTACCAGTGATTTGGCTACGGAAGTTGCTAAGAAACTGATGGCAAAAGCTGGAATAATAGGAGAGGAACTGGATTTTATCATCCTAGCTACCATTACTCCAGATTCGATGATGCCCTCTACAGCTGCTCGTGTTCAAGCTAATATTGGTGCTAATAAAGCCTTTGCTTTTGACTTAACCGCGGCTTGCAGTGGATTTGTATTTGCTCTTTCAACTGCTGAAAAGTTTATCGCTTCTGGTCGCTTTCAAAAAGGCTTGGTGATTGGTAGTGAAACCCTCTCTAAGGCAGTCGATTGGTCGGATCGATCAACAGCTGTGTTGTTTGGAGATGGTGCTGGTGGTGTCTTGTTAGAAGCTAGCGAGCAAGAGAATTTCTTAGCTGAGAGTCTCAATAGCGATGGAAGTCGCAGTGAGTGTTTAACTTATGGGCATTCAGGTTTGCATTCTCCATTTTCAGATCAAGAAAGTGCAGATTCATTTTTGAAGATGGATGGACGCGCAGTCTTTGATTTTGCCATTCGAGATGTAGCCAAGTCTATCAAGCAGACTATTGAAGAATCTCCTATAGAGGCGACAGACTTGGATTATCTGCTATTGCATCAGGCTAATATCCGTATTTTGGATAAGATGGCTAGAAAAATTGGTGTTGACCGAGACAAACTTCCAGCCAATATGATGGAATATGGCAATACCAGTGCAGCCAGTATCCCGATTTTACTTTCAGAGTGTGTAGAACAAGGTCTCATCCCTTTAGATGGTAGCCAGACTGTTCTTCTATCAGGCTTCGGTGGAGGCTTGACCTGGGGCACGCTCATTCTTACAATTTAGGTAATCATGTGGTGAACACATTGTTATAAAAAACTATTTATTTTAAAGGAGTCCTATCATGGCAGTATTTGAAAAAGTACAAGAAATTATCGTTGAAGAACTTGGAAAAGATGCATCAGAAGTAACACTTGAATCAACTTTTGATGATTTGGACGCTGATTCATTGGACTTGTTCCAAGTAATCTCAGAAATCGAAGATGCTTTTGATATCCAAATCGAAGCAGAAGATGACTTGAAAACAGTTGGTGACTTGGTTGCCTACGTTGAAGAGCAAACAAAATAATACTCAATGAAAATCAAAGAGCAAACTAGGAAGCTAGCCGCAGGCTGTACTTGAGTACGGCAAGGTGACGCTGACGTGGTTTGAATTTGATTTTCGAAGAGTATAAGCAGAATATAGATAGAAGGAGTAGGGAAACCCGCTCCCTCTTGTTTAGGCAATAGTTTGATTGTCAAATTATGACAGTATCGAACTATTACGTAAGCAAGAAACGATGGAGGCACTATGAAAACGCGTATTACAGAATTATTGAACATTGATTATCCTATCTTTCAAGGAGGAATGGCTTGGGTTGCTGATGGTGATTTGGCAGGGGCTGTTTCTAAAGCTGGAGGACTAGGGATTATCGGTGGGGGAAATGCCCCGAAAGAAGTTGTCAAGGCAAATATTGATAAGATCAAATCATTGACGGATAAACCCTTTGGTGTCAACATCATGCTCTTGTCTCCCTTTGTGGAAGATATTGTAGATCTCGTTATCGAGGAAGGTGTTAAGGTAGTGACAACAGGTGCAGGAAATCCTGGTAAATACATGGAACGTTTCCATGAAGCTGGGATAATCGTTATTCCTGTCGTTCCTAGTGTTGCTTTAGCTAAACGCATGGAAAAAATCGGTGCAGACGCTGTTATTGCAGAAGGAATGGAAGCTGGGGGGCATATCGGTAAATTAACAACCATGACCTTGGTGCGACAGGTAGCCACAGCTGTATCTATTCCTGTTATTGCTGCAGGAGGAATTGCGGATGGTGAAGGTGCTGCGGCTGGCTTTATGCTAGGTGCAGAGGCTGTACAGGTGGGGACACGGTTTGTAGTTGCAAAAGAGTCGAATGCCCATCCAAACTACAAGGAGAAAATTTTAAAAGCAAGGGATATTGATACTACGATTTCAGCTCAGCACTTTGGTCATGCTGTTCGTGCTATTAAAAATCAGTTGACTAGAGATTTTGAACTGGCTGAAAAAGATGCCTTTAAGCAGGAAGATCCTGATTTAGAAATCTTTGAACAAATGGGAGCAGGCGCCCTAGCCAAAGCAGTTGTTCACGGTGATGTGGATGGTGGCTCTGTCATGGCAGGTCAAATCGCAGGGCTTGTTTCTAAAGAAGAAACAGCTGAAGAAATCCTAAAAGATTTGTATTACGGAGCAGCTAAGAAAATTCAAGAAGAAGCCTCTCGCTGGGCAGGAGTTGTAAGAAATGACTAAAACAGCCTTTTTATTTGCTGGTCAAGGTGCCCAGTATCTAGGGGTGGGACGGGATCTCTATGATCACTACCCTATTGTCAAAGAAACGATTGATCGAGCGAGTCAGGTGCTCGGTTATGATTTGCGTTATCTCATCGATAGGGAAGAAGACAAACTCAATCAGACCCGCTATACGCAACCAGCCATTCTAGCGACTTCGGTTGCTATCTACCGTTTATTGCAAGAAAAGGGCTATCAGCCTGATATGGTTGCTGGTTTATCTCTTGGAGAATACTCTGCCTTGGTGGCAAGCGGCGCCTTGGATTTTGAAGATGCGGTTGCCTTGGTAGCTAAGCGTGGAGCCTATATGGAAGAAGCGGCTCCTGCTGACTCTGGCAAGATGGTAGCAGTTCTCAATACGCCAGTAGAGGTCATTGAAGAAGCCTGTCAAAAAGCTTCTGAACTTGGAGTGGTTACTCCAGCCAACTATAACACATCTGCACAAATCGTCATTGCTGGAGAAGTGGTTGCAGTTGATCGAGCGGTTGAACTTTTGCAAGAAGCAGGTGCCAAACGCTTGATTCCTCTTAAGGTGTCAGGTCCCTTTCACACCGCTCTCCTTGAGCCAGCTAGCCAGAAACTAGCTGAAACTCTAGCTCAGGTAAGTTTTTCAGATTTTACTTGTCCCCTAGTCGGCAATACAGAAGCTGCTGTGATGCAAAAAGAGGACATTGCTCAGCTCTTGACGCGTCAGGTCAAGGAACCCGTTCGTTTCTATGAAAGTATTGGGGTCATGCAAGAAGCAGGCATAAGCAACTTTATCGAGATTGGACCGGGGAAAGTCTTGTCAGGCTTTGTTAAAAAAATTGATCAAACTGCTCACTTAGCTCATGTGGAAGATCAAGCGAGTTTAGTAGCACTTTTAGAGAAATAGGCTAAAATAAGTAGAAGTTTTGAAAGGAAAAAAATGAAACTAGAACATAAAAATATCTTTATTACAGGTTCGAGTCGTGGAATTGGTCTTGCCATCGCCCACAAGTTTGCTCAAGCAGGAGCCAACATTGTCTTAAACAGTCGTGGGGCAATCTCAGAAGAATTGCTCGCTGAGTTTTCAAACTATGGTATCAAGGTGGTTCCCATTTCAGGAGATGTATCAGATTTTGCAGACGCTAAGCGTATGATTGATCAAGCTATTGCAGAACTGGGTTCAGTAGATGTTTTGGTCAACAATGCAGGGATTACCCAAGATACTCTTATGCTCAAGATGACAGAAGCAGATTTTGAAAAAGTGCTCAAGGTCAATCTGACTGGTGCCTTTAATATGACACAATCAGTCTTGAAACCGATGATGAAAGCTAGAGAAGGTGCTATCATTAATATGTCTAGTGTTGTTGGTTTGATGGGGAATATTGGTCAAGCTAACTATGCTGCTTCTAAGGCTGGCTTGATTGGCTTTACCAAGTCTGTGGCACGTGAAGTTGCTAGTCGGAATATACGAGTCAATGTGATTGCTCCAGGAATGATTGAGTCTGATATGACAGCTATCTTATCAGATAAGATTAAGGAAGCTACACTAGCTCAGATTCCGATGAAAGAATTTGGGCAGGCAGAGCAGGTTGCAGATTTGACAGTATTTTTAGCAGGCCAAGATTATCTAACTGGTCAAGTGGTTGCCATTGATGGTGGCTTAAGTATGTAGCGAAAGCTAGAGGTGAAAAGAATGAAACTAAATCGAGTAGTGGTAACAGGTTATGGAGTAACATCTCCAATCGGAAATACACCAGAAGAATTTTGGAATAGTTTAGCAACTGGGAAAATCGGCATTGGTGGCATTACAAAATTTGATCATAGTGATTTTGATGTGCATAATGCGGCAGAAATCCAAGATTTTCCGTTCGATAAATACTTTGTAAAAAAAGATACCAACCGTTTTGATAACTATTCTTTATATGCCTTGTATGCAGCCCAAGAGGCTGTAAATCATGCCAATCTTGATGTAGAGGCTCTTAATAGGGATCGTTTTGGTGTTATCGTTGCATCTGGTATTGGTGGAATCAAGGAAATTGAAGATCAGGTACTTCGCCTTCATGAAAAAGGGCCCAAACGTGTCAAACCAATGACTCTTCCAAAAGCTTTACCAAATATGGCTTCTGGGAATGTAGCCATGCGTTTTGGTGCAAACGGTGTTTGTAAATCTATCAATACTGCCTGCTCTTCATCAAATGATGCGATTGGGGATGCCTTCCGCTCTATTAAGTTTGGTTTCCAAGATGTGATGTTGGTGGGAGGAACAGAAGCTTCTATCACACCTTTTGCCATCGCTGGTTTCCAAGCCTTAACAGCTCTCTCTACTACAGAGGATCCAACTCGTGCTTCGATCCCATTTGATAAGGATCGCAATGGGTTTGTTATGGGTGAAGGTTCAGGGATGTTGGTTCTAGAAAGTCTTGAACACGCTGAAAAACGTGGAGCTACTATCCTGGCTGAAGTGGTTGGTTACGGAAATACTTGTGATGCCTACCACATGACTTCTCCACATCCAGAAGGTCAGGGAGCTATCAAGGCCATCAAACTAGCCTTGGAAGAAGCTGAGATTTCTCCAGAGCAAGTAGCCTATGTCAATGCTCACGGAACGTCAACTCCTGCCAATGAAAAAGGAGAAAGTGGTGCTATCGTAGCTGTTCTTGGTAAGGAAGTACCTGTATCATCAACCAAGTCTTTTACAGGACATTTGCTGGGGGCTGCGGGTGCAGTAGAAGCTATCGTCACCATCGAAGCTATGCGTCATAACTTTGTACCAATGACAGCTGGGACAAGTGAAGTATCAGATTATATCGAAGCTAATGTCGTTTATGGACAAGGCTTGGAGAAAGAAATTCCATACGCTATTTCAAATACTTTTGGTTTTGGAGGCCACAATGCAGTTCTTGCTTTCAAACGTTGGGAGAATAGATAAGTATGAATTTAAACGATATTAAAGACTTGATGACTCAATTTGACCAGTCAAGTTTGAGAGAATTTTCTTATAAAAATGGGACGGATGAGTTGCAGTTTAGCAAGAATGAAGCGAGACCTGTGCCTGAAGTTGCAACTCAAGTCGCTCCAGCACCCGTTCTAGCAACACCGAGTCCAGTAGCTCCTACATCTGCTCCAGCAGAGACTGTAGCAGAAGAAGTTCCAGCTCCAGCTGAAGCAAGTGTGGCTACTGAGGGAAATCTTGTAGAGAGTCCACTTGTTGGAGTGGTTTACTTGGCTGCTGGACCAGATAAACCTGCCTTCGTTACAGTTGGTGATAGTGTCAAAAAAGGTCAAACATTGGTCATTATCGAAGCCATGAAAGTCATGAATGAAATCCCAGCTCCTAAGGATGGTGTGGTAACGGAAATTCTCGTTTCTAACGAAGAAATGGTTGAGTTTGGTAAAGGATTGGTACGAATCAAATGATCGATATTCAAGGAATCAAAGAAGCCCTTCCCCACCGTTATCCTATGCTCCTAGTGGATCGTGTCTTGGAAGTGAGCGAGGATACCATCGTTGCCATAAAAAATGTGACCATCAACGAGCCTTTCTTTAACGGTCACTTTCCTCAATACCCAGTTATGCCAGGTGTTCTGATCATGGAAGCCTTGGCGCAAACAGCTGGTGTGTTGGAGTTGTCAAAACCTGAAAATAAAGGAAAACTGGTCTTTTACGCTGGTATGGATAAGGTCAAATTCAAGAAGCAAGTTGTACCAGGCGACCAATTGGTTATGACAGCGACTTTTGTAAAACGTCGTGGCACCATAGCCGTGGTTGAAGCAAAGGCTGAAGTGGATGGCAAGCTTGCAGCTAGTGGTACTCTTACCTTTGCAATTGGGAACTAAGGAGGTTCTCCATGTTTCGAAAAATTTTAATTGCCAATCGTGGTGAAATTGCGGTTCGTATTATCCGTGCGGCGCGTGAATTGGGGATTGCGACCGTAGCAGTCTATTCAACTGCTGATAAGGAAGCCCTTCATACGCTTTTGGCAGATGAAGCGGTTTGTATCGGTCCTGGTAAGGCAACTGAGTCTTATCTCAATATTAATGCGGTTCTATCAGCTGCAGTCTTGACTGAGGCAGAAGCCATTCACCCCGGTTTTGGGTTTCTCAGTGAAAATTCCAAATTTGCAACTATGTGTGAAGAAGTGGGCATCAAATTTATCGGTCCATCTGGTCATGTTATGGATATGATGGGGGACAAAATCAATGCGCGTGCTCAGATGATTAAGGCTGGTGTGCCTGTTATTCCAGGTTCAGGTGGAGAAGTGCATAACTCTGAGGAGGCCTTGATTGTTGCTGAAAAAATTGGCTATCCTGTTATGCTCAAGGCTTCAGCAGGTGGTGGTGGTAAAGGGATTCGTAAGGTTGAAAAACCAGAAGACCTTGTTTCAGCCTTTGAAACTGCCTCTAGTGAAGCCAAGGCCAATTATGGCAATGGTGCCATGTACATAGAACGGGTTATCTATCCAGCTCGTCACATCGAGGTTCAAATTCTAGGAGATGAACACGGAAATGTAATCCACTTGGGGGAACGGGATTGTTCTCTACAACGGAACAACCAAAAGGTTTTGGAAGAAAGTCCTTCGATTGCAATCGGGAAAACGCTGCGTCATGAAATCGGTTCTGCTGCTGTTCGAGCGGCGGAGTCTGTTGGCTATGAAAATGCAGGGACCATTGAGTTTCTTCTTGATGAAGCCAGTGGCAATTTCTATTTCATGGAAATGAATACTCGTGTACAAGTAGAACATCCAGTAACAGAATTTGTTTCAGGTGTGGATATCGTTAAGGAACAGATTCGCATTGCGGCAGGTCAACCTCTGTCTGTTAAGCAAGAAGATATTGTCCTACGCGGTCATGCCATCGAGTGTCGTATCAATGCAGAAAATCCAGCCTTTAACTTTGCTCCAAGTCCAGGTAAGATTACTAATCTCTATCTACCAAGTGGTGGAGTTGGCTTGCGCGTGGATTCAGCAGTTTATCCAGGTTATACCATTCCGCCTTATTATGATAGTATGATTGCCAAAATCATCGTACACGGTGAAAACCGTTTTGATGCCTTGATGAAAATGCAACGTGCCCTCTATGAATTAGAGATTGAAGGGGTGCAGACCAATGCAGATTTCCAGCTTGACCTCATTTCAGATCGCAATGTCATTGCTGGAGATTACGATACTTCCTTCTTAATGGAAACCTTCTTACCCAAATATCAAGAAAAAGAATAAAATGACTTCAAGAGTTTAAACCGAAAAGGGGAATCAATGGCTCTATTTAGTAAAAAAGATAAGTATATTCGAATCAATCCCAATCGTTCGGTTAGGGAAAAACCTCAAGCTAAGCCAGAGGTTCCAGATGAATTATTTTCCCAGTGTCCAGGCTGTAAGCATACCATCTATCAGAAGGATCTGGGAAGTGAGCGTATCTGTCCACATTGTAGCTACACCTTTCGTATTTCTGCCCAAGAACGCTTGGCTTTGACGATTGATATGGGAACCTTCAAGGAATTGTTTACAGGGATTGAAAGCAAGGATCCCTTGCATTTCCCTGGTTATCAAAAGAAACTAGCAACTATGCGTGAAAAAACAGGTCTGGATGAAGCCGTTGTGACAGGAACAGCTCTTATAAAAGGTCAGACTGTGGCTCTTGGGATTATGGATTCCAACTTTATCATGGCTTCTATGGGTACGGTTGTAGGTGAAAAAATCACTCGTTTGTTTGAGTATGCGACTGTCGAAAAATTGCCAGTTGTCCTCTTCACAGCCTCTGGTGGAGCCCGTATGCAGGAAGGAATCATGAGTCTCATGCAGATGGCCAAGATCTCTGCAGCAGTTAAACGGCATTCAAATGCTGGTCTCTTTTACTTGACCATTTTGACAGATCCAACGACAGGTGGTGTGACAGCTTCTTTCGCTATGGAAGGTGATATCATTCTGGCTGAACCACAGAGCTTGGTCGGTTTTGCTGGGCGTCGTGTCATTGAAAATACGGTTCGTGAAAGCTTGCCTGAGGATTTCCAAAAGGCAGAATTCCTATTGGAACATGGCTTTGTGGATGCTATCGTTAAAAGAAGAGACTTGCCAGATACCATTGCTAGCCTAGTCAGATTGCATGGAGGGAGTTCTAGATGAATATTGCAAAAATAGTCAGAGAAGCGCGTGAGCAGAGTCGCTTGACAAGCTTGGACTTTGCGACAGGCATTTTTGATGAATTTATCCAATTACACGGTGACCGTTCTTTTCGTGACGATGGTGCAGTTGTTGGTGGTATCGGCTGGCTTGGAGACCAAGCTGTAACAATGGTTGGTATCCAAAAAGGCAAGAGTTTACAAGATAATCTCAAGCGGAATTTTGGTCAACCGCATCCAGAAGGCTACCGCAAGGCCCTACGGTTGATGAAACAGGCTGAAAAGTTTGGCCGTCCAGTTGTGACCTTTATCAATACAGCAGGTGCCTATCCTGGTGTCGGTGCGGAAGAACGCGGTCAAGGAGAAGCTATCGCTCGCAATCTCATGGAAATGAGTGATCTGAGAGTTCCTATTATCGCTATCATTATCGGTGAAGGTGGTTCAGGTGGGGCTTTGGCTCTAGCAGTCGCAGACCGTGTTTGGATGCTGGAAAATTCTATTTATGCTATTCTCAGTCCAGAAGGCTTTGCTTCCATTCTATGGAAGGATGGCAGTCGTGCCATGGAAGCAGCAGAACTGATGAAAATCACTTCACACGAACTGTTAGAAATGGACGTAGTAGACAAGGTGATTTCTGAAGCAGGACTTTCTAGCAAAGAACTGATTAAGAATGTTAAAAAAGAACTCCAAGCTGAGCTAGCTCTACTTTCACAAAAACCGTTAGAAGCGTTGTTGGAAGAGCGCTATCAACGGTTTAGAAAATACTAATACTCTTCGAAAATCAAATTCAAACCACGTCAGCTTCGCCTTGCCGTATATATGTTACTGACTTCGTCAGTTCTATCCACAACCTCAAAACCGTGTTTTGAGCAGCCTACGGCTAGCTTCCTAGTTTGCTCTTTGATTTTCATTGAGTATAATTCTTTAGAATACGCAAAAACTAGAACTGACTGCCAGTTCTAGTTTTTATGTGGTTCTTACTCTGTGCAGAGGGGAAAGTCAAAAGGTGCCTGGAAGACCAAACACCTTTTTGATTATTCATTTTCTTCAGTTACAAATTGACTAAGCAATCCATTGATAAAACGGGCTGATTTTTGATCTGAAAAATTCTTGGCAAGTTCAATGGCTTCATTGACTGCTACCAGCTGAGGTGTATCAAATGATGTGATTTCAAAGATACCCAAGCGTAGTAAGTTTTTTTCGACCAAAGTCAAACGTTCAACTGTCCAGCCTGACTTGAGGTGCTGGTTGATTTGTTTATCCAACTCTTCTTTTTGAGCTTGGATACCAGAAACCAAGTTTAGAAGAAAGGCTGGGATTTGCACATCTGCATCTTCACGGTCATGTGTGTAGGCAAAGCGACAAGCCGTTTCCATATCTGTACCGAATTCAAGGCTCATAAGAGCTTGAAAAGCGCATTTACGAAGTTCGCGTCTAGATTCTAATAATGGACTAGTCATTGAGGAAGTCCTCGTTAAATAGATCTTTCAACTCAGGTTTTGGTGTTTTATCTGGAACGATTCCTGTAACATGGATATTGACAGCAGAAAGTTCCACATCAGCCATATCATGGACAGCATCTTTGACCGCTTTTTGAATAGCAAGAGCCACTTTTGGTACTTTCACACCGTACTCAAGGTAGAGGTAGATGTCAGCAGTTAGTTCTTCATTGCTTTCTTTTAAGTAGACACCACGACCAAGAGAGAGTTTTGATAGGGTGTCAGATACGGATTTATTTGAAAATGAGTGGACACCCTCAACTTTAGCAGTTGCGATGGCAATAATTTTTTCAAGTACACGTGGAGCGATAACGATTTCGCCAAATTGTTCTTCAATTCCCATAGAATGACCTCTTTCTAGAGATTAGGCACGAGAAACGTAAGTTCCTTCTGCAGTGTTGATGATCAATTTTTGTCCAGCTTCGATGAAGTCAGGAACGTTGACAACAAGTCCAGTTTCCATAGTTGCTGGTTTACCAGAACCTGTAACAGTAGCACCTTTGATAGATGGTTGTGTTTCAGCAACTGTCAATTCAACAGTAGTTGGTACAGTTACACCGATTACTTCAGTTCCGTAGAATTGGATTTTCACATCAGAGTTTTCAAGGATGTAAAGCAACTCATTTTCAACATTTACGACTGGTATTTCGTATTGGTCGTAAGTTTCAGTGTTCATGAAGTAGGCAGTTTCATCCATTTTGTACAAGTATTGAGCTGGAACAGTTTCGATAATAGCTTGTTCGAATTTTTCTTCTGGACGGTAGCTTGTATCAAATGTAGAACCAGTACGGACATCACGCAATTTCATACGCATGATTGTGTTCCCTTTACCTGGTTTGTGGTGGCTAGCTTCCAAAACGCGGATCAATTTTCCGTCTGCAGTTTCAAATGTCATACCAGCTTTCAATTTGCTTGCTTCAATCATGTTTTTACCTCTTTAATAAATATTATTACTCTTCATTTTACCATAAAATCTTCTGGAAATAAAGCCAAAATAGTTATTGGGAGATGGTAGGGGAGAAAAAACCAACCTCAAGGCTGGTTTCTTTTACATATTAATCTTCTTTCAACTTCGCCAATTCCTGTGCAAGTAGTTTAAGGGCAACTTGTGGGTTGGCTTGGCCTTTGGTTGCCTTCATAAGGAATCCTGTAAAGGCCTTGTCGGCGTTACGTTTGCCTGACTTGAAGTCGGCAACAGCAGCTTCGTTATCGGCAAAGACTTGGTGGATGATTGGGATCAAGATAGCTGGATCTGAAATTTGAACCATACCTGCTTTTTCCACGTATTCACGCGCGCCACCGCCATTTTTAGCTAGATGGACAAAGACTTTCTTGGCAATCTTAGATGAAATAGTACCGTCTTCGATGATGGCAATCATTTCAACCAAGTTTTCTGGTGTCAATTCGATTTGTTCCAGTGTTTTACCTTCAGCATTCAAGAACTGAGCGACTTCCCCTTGGAGCCAGTTAGAGACTTGTTTGGCATCACCACCTAGGGCAACAGCTTTTTCAAAGAAGTCAGAAGTGACTTTATTAGCAGTCAACTGACTAGCATCGTAGTCTGATAAACCAAGGTCAGATACATAACGCGCACGACGTTCTTTTGGAAACTCTGGCAACTCAGTCCGCATTTCCTCAATCCACTCGTCAGAAATTTCAAAGAGGGGTAGGTCTGGTTCTGGGAAGTAGCGGTAGTCAGCAGCCCCTTCCTTGACACGCATGAGGATGGTTGCTTTATTCGCTTCATCGTAACGGCGTGTTTCTTGGCGGATTTGACCACCTGAGCGAAGAATTTCAGCCTGGCGTTGGACTTCGTATTCAAGACCTTTACGAACGTTTGAGAAGGAGTTGAGGTTCTTCAATTCAGTCTTGGTACCGAATTTCTCTTGACCATAAGGACGAAGGGAGATGTTGGCATCCACACGCATCGAACCTTCCTCCATCTTAACGTCAGAAATGCCAGCGTACTGGATAACTTCCTTGAGGGCTGTCAGATAAGCATAGGCTTCTTCAGGAGAACGCATATCTGCCTCAGATACAATCTCAATCAAGGGAACCCCTTGGCGGTTGAGGTCAACATAAGAGTAGCCATCTGTACCATGGGTGTTTTTACCAGCGTCTTCCTCTAGGTGGGCACGTTCGATACCGATTTTCTTGGTCGTACCGTCTTCTAGTTCGACTTCAATCCAGCCATTATATCCGATTGGTTCATCAAATTGAGAAATTTGGTAGGCTTTGGGGTTATCAGGATAGAAGTAGCTCTTGCGGTCAAAGTGCATCTTTTTGTGGATGTCCATGTTGAGGGCAAGAGCAGCCTTGATTCCGGCATCGACAACCCCTTTATTGAGAACTGGCAGAACTCCTGGGAAAGACCAGTCAATCACGTTAGTGTTGGCATTTTGATCATTTCCGAAGTGGGCAGAAGTAGGTGAGAAGATTTTTGAATTGGTGTTGAGCTCTACGTGGACTTCAAGTCCGATGACTGTTTCAAAGTTCATTAGTTGTCACCTCCAAAAATCTCGGGTTGTTGTTTGTGGTAGTCTGTTGTTGCTTCAAAAGCAGCAGCAGCTTGGTAAATGGTTTCCTCAGAGTACTTGGGACCAATCAATTGGAGTCCGACAGGTAGACCTTGAGAGAATCCAGCAGGAATCGAAATTCCAGGAAGTCCTGCCAAGTTTACAGGTATGGTCAATAGGTCGGCTAAGTACATGGCAACTGGGTCATGGTTGAGAGAATTCAAGTCATAGGCAACACTTGGAGCAGTTGGACCCAAAATCAAATCATAATCCGCGAAGACTTTTTCGAAATCTTGAATGATAAGTGTACGGACCTGTCCAGCCTTCTTGTAGTAGGCATCGTAGTAACCTGATGAAAGACTGAAAGTACCCAGCATGATACGGCGCTTCACTTCTTCACCAAAACCTTGGCTACGGCTGTTTACATAGATTTCATCAAGATTAGTCGCATCTTCTGCGCGGTAGCCGTAACGGATACCGTCAAAACGTTGCAAGTTTGATGAAGCTTCTGATGAAGCGATGATGTAATAAACGGCAACACCGTATTTAGAGTGAGGAAGGCTGACTTCTTCGACGATAGCACCCAATTTTTCAAAGTGTTTGGCCGCGTTTAAGATTGTTTCCTTAACCTCTGGATCAATTCCTTCGCCTAGGTATTCCTTAGGCAAAGCAATTTTCATGCCCTTGATGTCTTGGCCGATTTTTGAAGTAAAGTCGGCGATGCGGACAGGAGCAGAAGTAGAGTCTTTAGCATCTTCGCTGGCAATAGCGTTGAGCAAGAGGGCATTTTCCTTAACAGTTGGTGCGAAAGGTCCGATTTGGTCTAATGAGCTACCGAAGGCAATGAGACCGAAACGAGAAACTGTTCCGTAGGTTGGTTTGAGACCAACGATCCCGTTGAAGGCAGCAGGTTGGCGGATGGAACCACCCGTATCAGAACCAAGTGACAAGGGGACTTGTCCTGAGGCTACAGCTGCAGCTGAACCACTTGATGAACCACCAGGAACCTTGCTGTGGTCCCAAGCATTTTTAGTTGCTCCGTAGTGAGAAGTCTCACCAGAACCACCCATGGCAAATTCGTCCATGTTAGTTTTTCCTACGACAATCATGCCCTTGGCTTTTGCATTAGCAACCGCAGTTGCATCAAAGATCGGCTCGTAGTTGTAGAGCATTTTTGAGGCAGCGGTTGTGAGAATACCGTCTGTAGAGATGTTATCCTTTACTGCAAGCGGAATTCCTGAAAGGACATTATCAGTGTCAATTCCAGCTTCATCAATGGCTTTAGCTTGAACAAGAGCTTGCTCTTCAGCGATGGTAACAAAAGCGTTGATAGCTGTCTCGCGAGACTTGATATCTTCAAGCGTAGCTTGTGTTAATTCTGTTGCAGAAATTTCCTTAGAGACAAGGAGATTGTGCAAGTCTTCAATGGTTTTATTGTTGAAAGTCATTAGGCATCTCCTCCATCGTCTAGGATAGCTGGTACCTTGATATAGTAGTTGTCTTTTTCAGGTACGTTTTTAAACAAGCGATCACGGTCTGTTCCTTCTTCAGCCACATCAGGGCGGAGTACGGTCTTGCGGTCAGCCATGGTCGTAGTAGGTGCGACACCAGTTGTGTCAACTTCGTCCAGCAATTCAACCATGTCAACAATTTTAGACAAGGTCGTTGCAAAGGCAGCAGTTTCTTCTTCAGAGAATTTTAATTTTGAAAGATTGGCAACGTGTGTTACCTCTTCTTGCGTAATTTTCATCTTACATCCTTTCGTGAAATGATGATTTTTAGTCTGTTCTATTTTACCATATTTTCCTATAAATAAGGGAGGGGGAAGTGAAAAGAAATAGAAATTGAAAAAAATGCTAAAATCCGATATAATGGAGTGTTGAAAGGAATGGTAAAATCCAATGTAAAAATCATTCTTAGCTATTGAAACAAGAAAAATAGAGAATCAAAGAAAGAGAACTTATGAATATTCAAGAAGAAATTAAGAAACGTCGTACCTTTGCCATCATCTCTCACCCAGACGCGGGGAAAACAACCATCACTGAGCAGTTGCTCTACTTTGGGGGCGAGATTCGTGAGGCTGGTACCGTAAAAGGAAAGAAAACAGGGACTTTTGCCAAGTCTGACTGGATGGATATCGAGAAGCAACGTGGGATTTCGGTTACTTCATCTGTGATGCAGTTTGACTACGATGGCAAGCGCGTGAATATCCTTGACACACCAGGGCATGAGGATTTCTCAGAAGATACCTATCGTACCTTGATGGCGGTGGATGCTGCGGTCATGGTCGTGGACTCTGCCAAGGGTATCGAGGCGCAGACAAAGAAATTGTTTGAAGTTGTCAAACACCGTGGTATTCCAGTCTTTACCTTTATGAACAAGCTAGACCGTGACGGTCGTGAGCCACTGGACCTCTTGCAAGAATTGGAAGAAGTCTTGGGTATTGCGAGCTATCCGATGAACTGGCCAATCGGGATGGGGAAAGCTTTTGAAGGGCTCTATGACCTCTATAACCAACGCTTGGAGCTCTATAAGGGGGATGAGCGTTTTGCCAGTTTAGAAGATGGGGACAAGCTTTTTAGCAGCAATCCTTTCTACGAGCAGGTAAAAGATGATATTGAACTTTTAAATGAAGCTGGAAATGAGTTTTCAGAGGAAGCTATCCTTGCTGGAGAATTGACACCTGTCTTCTTCGGTTCGGCTTTGACAAATTTTGGTGTGCAGACCTTCCTTGAGACTTTCCTTAAGTTTGCTCCAGAACCACATGGACACAAGAAAACAGATGGCGAAATTGTGGATCCTTACGACAAGGATTTTTCAGGATTTGTCTTTAAAATCCAAGCCAATATGGACCCTCGTCACCGTGACCGCATTGCCTTTGTCCGTATCGTATCTGGTGAATTTGAGCGCGGTATGAGTGTTAACCTGCCTCGTACTGGTAAGGGGGCTAAACTGTCGAATGTGACTCAGTTTATGGCGGAAAGTCGTGAGAATGTAACCAATGCCGTGGCAGGTGATATCATCGGGGTTTACGATACAGGTACTTATCAGGTTGGTGACACTTTGACAGTTGGAAAAAACAAGTTTGAGTTTGAACCGCTGCCAACCTTTACTCCTGAAATTTTCATGAAAGTATCTGCTAAGAACGTTATGAAACAAAAATCTTTCCACAAGGGAATCGAGCAATTGGTGCAAGAAGGAGCTATTCAGCTTTATAAGAATTACCAAACAGGCGAGTACATGCTGGGAGCTGTTGGTCAACTTCAGTTTGAAGTCTTTAAGCACCGTATGGAAGGCGAGTACAATGCAGAAGTGGTCATGAGCCCAATGGGTAAAAAGACCGTTCGTTGGATTAAACCTGAGGACTTGGATGAACGCATGTCATCAAGCCGCAATATCTTGGCTAAAGACCGTTTCGACCAATCAGTCTTTCTCTTTGAAAATGACTTTGCTCTCCGTTGGTTTGCGGACAAGTATCCAGATGTAGAGTTGGAAGAGAAGATGTGACTCAGTACCAACAATTGGAACTAAAGTTCCTAATTGTTGGACGCTAGTCGCTATTTGGCGAACTAGCTAATTGCCTCACTAACTGAGTTTTACAAATGGAATTGATTTGTAAAACTCAGTGTCGTAGTTCAGTAAATTTATTTGATTGTGTAACAATCTAAGTAACTAACGAGTCTGGGACAAAAGTCTAACCTTAAATATAAAAAGCGAACAAAACAAGTTATCTGACACTCAGAATTCTGTTTTGTTTGCTTTTTTGTCTAATCTATCGATTTTAAAAACTTATAATAAAGAATTCATAAAATCAAAATCTTTTTGTCCCAGACTCTAGGCGCTCCACTAGTAAAGTTTTACGAATAATATCGATTCGTAAAACTTTACGTCGTAACTGGTAGTGAGCGGTCTAGCTAACTGCCTCACTAACTACGTTTGGCAAATAGAATCGATTGGTCAAACTACGTGTCGTAGTATAACAATCGGCTTACCTAAACGCTTCACTAGGAAAAATCCACGAATAATATTGATTCGTGGATTTTTCCGTTGTAGCAGAAAGTAGGTAGCCTAGCTAACTGCCTTACTAACTACGTTTGGCAAATGAAATCGATTTGTAAAACTCCGTGTCGTAATGTAAAAATTGTAAACCGTAATGAGACTTCATCTAAAATCTCCACTGGTATGGTTTTACGAACGAATAGGTGAAAATAATGGTTACGTAGAAACATATGATGGGAATAAAAAGAAATAAGATAAAGAGTGAAAGAAGAGAAAAAAACGATTGTCTTAGGTGCAGATAATGCTTATATGGATAAAGTTGAAACAACAATAAAATCTCTTTGTGTTCATCATTATAATCTTAAGTTTTATGTTTTTAATGATGACCTTCCGCGAGAATGGTTCCAATTGATGGAAAAAAGACTAGAGACTTTGAATAGTGAGATTGTGAATGTTTAGATTGACAGTAGTATTCTGAAAGGTTATCGTCTCCCCTTTGAGGGACTTTCATATGCGGCTTTTTTAGGTATTTTATTCCAAAGTATGTAAGCGAGTCTCGTGTACTGTATTTGGATTTAGATATTGTTGTAAGAAAATCGATAGATGAGCTGTGGGATTTGGACTTGACGGCTATACCCTTAGCTGCAGTTAGAGATGATTTTTATACACATAATTTTAATTCTGGTGTTCTGTTAATCAACAATGGTATGTGGAGAGCAGAAAATGTCACGCAAGACCTGATTTAAGACACAAATAAAAAATCTTCCAATTCTCTGTTTCCGTGTCTGAAGGTTTCTTTTCCTTTCTGTTGATAGACTAGTAGCAGACGATTGATTTGTCTTTCAGAAAGATTAAGTTCGACACAGGCTTGTTTCTTTGTTTTCTTTCCTTGGGCAATAGCTGTTATAGTTATTTAGTTTTAA
>NZ_VMKU01000082.1:0-21782 GCF_013276315.1 Streptococcus sp. 2741
CGTAAAAAAGCATCTGGATGAGACTCTACAAAGGCTTTCAATTCCTCTAAAGGAATCTTTCGGTTTTTGACGACTCGCTTTTTCATCTCTAAGTGTCCTTGTTCACGTAAGTTCTTTTTCCATGTGAAGAGAGTTCTGACGCCGACATCAAAAACCTTGGCTGCCTCGACATGGCTGTGCCCCTCTTTGATGTAATCTAATGCTCGCTGTTTAAAATCTGTACTATATGCCATAGCTTTATTATAGCATGCTTGTTTGAAACTAAGCAACTATACTATGCGTTTTTCTTATTTTAAGATTTTTACCTCAACTCTCTTTTAGTATTTAACGCAGTTAATAAGGTCTATAATAGTCTAATTTAGGTAGTAAATTTGTTCCTATTCTGTCAACTTTTCCTATTTTTTATCTTATTGAGGTTGGTATTTGTACAATTCAGGAATTATTAATGATTAATTAAAATTTTTTGTTAGAATAAGTTCATAAAAAAGAAAAGGAGTATTTGATTATGTTACAAAAAATTTATGAGCAGATGGCGGATTTTTATAGAAATATTGAAGAAGAGTATGGTACTGTATTTGGTGATCATTTTGACTGGGAACATTTTCATTTTAAATTTTTAATTTATTATTTAGTGAGATATGGTATTGGGTGTCGTAGGGATTTTATCGTTTACCATTATCGTGTTGCTTATCGTTTGTATCTTGAAAAGATGATAATGAAACAAGGTTTTATTTCTTGTTGAGATAGTCTGAGTTAATTTCCGAACAAATTTACTTTTTTATGGAAAGATAATAATAAATAGCTGCTTATTTTTCTAAATCATTTTTTAATAGTTGGAAATAGCAAATCTTTCTATTGTTTCTTCTTGATAAAAAGGCGATTTTTTATTATAATAAATTGTAAGATATAATTGCAGGTGAGAGTCCTGCCATGTATGTGAGAAAGGAAGAGCCTGAGGGCTCAGACAAGATTATGACTTCAGTTGTTGTTGTAGGTACCCAATGGGGTGATGAAGGTAAAGGGAAGATTACAGACTTCCTTTCAGCGAATGCAGAAGTGATTGCACGTTACCAAGGTGGTGATAATGCTGGTCACACGATTGTGATTGACGGTAAGAAATTTAAGTTGCACTTGATTCCATCTGGGATTTTCTTCCCTGAAAAAATATCTGTCATTGGGAATGGTATGGTTGTAAATCCTAAATCTCTTGTAAAAGAGTTGAGCTATCTTCATGAGGAAGGTGTAACAACTGATAACTTGCGTATTTCTGATCGTGCGCATGTTATTTTGCCTTATCATATCGAGTTGGATCGCTTGCAAGAAGAAGCTAAGGGCGACAATAAGATTGGTACGACAATTAAGGGAATTGGTCCAGCTTATATGGACAAGGCTGCTCGTGTTGGAATTCGTATTGCAGATCTTTTAGATAAAGATATTTTCCGTGAGCGTTTAGAACGTAACCTTGCTGAAAAGAATCGTCTTTTTGAAAAATTGTATGACAGTAAAGAGATTGTTTTCGATGATATTTTTGAAGAATATTACGAATATGGTCAACAAATCAAGAAATACGTGATAGATACATCTGTTATCTTGAATGATGCGCTTGATAATGGCAAACGTGTGCTTTTTGAAGGTGCACAAGGTGTTATGCTAGATATCGACCAAGGTACTTATCCATTTGTTACGTCATCAAACCCTGTAGCTGGTGGTGTGACAATTGGTTCTGGTGTCGGTCCAAGCAAGATTGACAAGGTTGTAGGTGTATGTAAAGCTTATACGAGTCGTGTAGGAGATGGTCCTTTCCCAACTGAGTTGTTTGATGAAGTGGGAGAACGTATCCGTGAAGTGGGTCATGAGTATGGTACAACAACTGGTCGTCCACGTCGTGTAGGTTGGTTTGACTCAGTTGTGATGCGTCATAGCCGTCGTGTTTCTGGTATTACTAATCTTTCATTGAACTCTATCGATGTTTTGAGTGGTTTAGATACTGTGAAAATCTGTGTGGCCTATGATCTTGATGGTCAACGTATTGACTACTATCCAGCTAGTCTTGAGCAATTGAAGCGTTGCAAACCTATCTATGAAGAGTTGCCAGGTTGGTCAGAAGATATTACTGGAGTTCGTAATTTGGAGGATCTTCCTGAGAATGCGCGTAACTATGTTCGTCGTGTGAGTGAATTGGTTGGCGTTCGTATTTCTACTTTCTCAGTAGGTCCTGGTCGTGAACAAACAAATATTTTAGAAAGTGTTTGGTCCTAAGAGATTTTTAAGATTTGTTTAAGATAGGTCGGGTATACTATAGACAGTTACAAGAAGACCTCCTAACTTGTTGTAACAAATATCCTAAACTTTTCTTTTTCATAATAATCTCCCTATAGAGTCACCGCATTCGGTGGCTTTTTTTGTGTTGGGATTCATGATATAATAATAAAATCGATAAGTAGGAAAAGAGAAAAGAGATGTATTATACGCTTGAAGAAAAAGAAGTCTTTATGAGGGAGGCTTTGAGAGAGGCTGAGATTGCTCTTGAACACGATGAAATTCCAATTGGTTGTGTGATTGTCAAAGATGGGGAAATCATTGGTCGTGGGCATAATGCGCGTGAGGAATTACAGCGAGCGGTTATGCATGCGGAAATTATGGCTATAGAGGATGCGAACTTGAGTGAGGAGAGCTGGCGCTTGCTGGATTGCATACTTTTTGTGACCATTGAACCTTGTGTCATGTGTAGTGGGGCGATTGGGCTTGCCCGTATTCCAAATGTGGTCTATGGGGCTAAAAACCAGAAATTTGGCGCTGCTGGAAGTTTGTACGATATCTTGACAGATGAGCGTCTTAACCATCGTGTAGAGGTTGAAACGGGAATTTTGGAAGATGAATGCGCAGCTATTATGCAGGACTTTTTTAGAAATAGACGGAAAAAATAATTTTGCTTTTAAAATGAATAGGAATGTGATATAATAAATAGTGGAGCAACAGTTCTGCGTGAAGCGGGTCAGGGGAGGAATCCAGCAGCCCTAAGCGATTTGAATTGTGTGCTCTTTTTTTCGTGCTTTTTCCGAATAAATAAGATAGAATAATCTAGAATAAATGATAATAGAAAAGAGAAGATGATGAAAATTCGTGGTTTTGAATTGGTTTCTACTTTTACAGATGAAAATTTATTGCCCAAGCGTGAGACAGCGCATGCGGCTGGTTATGACTTAAAGGTTGCTGTGCGTACAGTTATAGCTCCAGGAGAGATTGTCTTGGTTCCGACAGGGGTTAAGGCTTATATGCAGCCGACTGAGGTTCTTTACCTTTATGATCGCTCTTCAAATCCTCGTAAGAAGGGCTTGGTCTTGATTAACTCAGTTGGGGTCATTGATGGGGACTATTATGGAAATCCTGGGAATGAAGGGCATATTTTTGCACAGATGAAGAATATCACAGACCAAGAGGTTGTTCTTGAAGTTGGAGAACGTGTTGTCCAGGCTGTCTTTGCTCCTTTCTTAATTGCAGATGGAGATGCAGCTGATGGTGTGCGAACTGGTGGTTTTGGATCAACTGGACACTAAGATGAAGATTATCTTTATACGTCACGGGGAGCCAGATTACCGTGAGTTAGAGGAGCGTTCTTATACGGGATTTGGGATAGATTTGGCGCCCTTGTCTGAGAAGGGACGGCAGCAGGCCCATAAATTGAGCACCAATCCTTTACTCCCTTCAGCTGAAATAATCGTATCTTCTGCAGTCACAAGAGCTTTAGAAACGGCTTCTTATGTGGTTTATGCTACGGGTCTTCCTTTAAGAGTAGAGCCTTTATTACATGAATGGCAGGTCTATGAAAGTGGCACAGATAATTTTGAAAAAGCTCGTACTATGTTTCTAGAAAATAAGGGGGAGTTACTTCCTAATAGTCCTATTCAATATGAGACAGCTACGGAGATGAAGTCTCGTTTTCTAGAATGCATGGCTAAGTATCGAGATTACCAGACCGTGATAGTGGTAACTCACAACATGCTCATGCGTCAGTTTGTGCCAAATGAGAAGATTGATTTTTGCCAAGTGGTTGAGTGTGAATTAGAGATATAGAAAGAGGTTTATCATCGCAAAGAAAAAAGCGACATTTGTATGTCAAAATTGTGGGTATAATTCACCTAAATATCTGGGGCGTTGCCCCAACTGTGGGTCTTGGTCTTCTTTTGTAGAAGAGGTTGAGGTTGTCGAGGTCAAAAATGCGCGTGTGTCTTTAACAGGTGAGAAAACCAAGCCCATGAAACTGGCTGAAGTGACCTCCATCAATGTCAATCGAACCAAGACAGAGATGGAGGAATTCAACCGTGTACTTGGAGGCGGAGTGGTACCAGGAAGTCTCGTCCTCATAGGTGGGGATCCTGGAATTGGGAAATCAACCCTTCTCCTACAAGTCTCAACCCAGTTGTCCCAAGTGGGGACTGTTCTCTACGTCAGTGGGGAGGAGTCTGCTCAGCAAATCAAGCTACGAGCAGAGCGCTTGGGTGATATTGATAGTGAGTTTTATCTTTATGCAGAGACCAATATGCAGAGTGTTCGTGCTGAGGTGGAGCGTATCCAACCAGACTTTCTCATTATTGACTCCATCCAGACTATTATGTCTCCTGAGATTTCAGGGGTGCAGGGCTCTGTTTCTCAGGTGCGTGAGGTGACGGCTGAACTTATGCAGCTGGCTAAAACCAATAACATTGCCATCTTTATCGTAGGTCATGTGACCAAGGAAGGAACATTAGCTGGGCCTCGTATGTTGGAGCATATGGTGGATACGGTACTTTACTTTGAAGGGGAGCGTCACCATACCTTTCGTATTTTGAGAGCGGTCAAAAACCGTTTTGGCTCCACTAATGAGATTGGGATTTTTGAGATGCAGTCAGGTGGCTTGGTTGAGGTTCTTAATCCGAGTCAAGTTTTCCTAGAAGAGCGTTTGGATGGAGCGACTGGCTCATCAATCGTTGTGACCATGGAAGGGACGCGTCCTATTCTTGCAGAAGTGCAGGCCTTGGTGACACCGACCATGTTTGGAAATGCCAAGCGTACGACGACAGGACTTGATTTTAACCGTGCTAGCTTGATTATGGCTGTTTTGGAAAAGCGGGCAGGTCTTCTCTTGCAAAATCAGGACGCCTATCTTAAATCTGCTGGCGGTGTCAAATTGGATGAACCTGCCATTGACTTGGCCGTTGCTGTTGCTATTGCTTCGAGCTATAAGGACAAGCCAACTAATCCTCAGGAATGTTTTGTGGGAGAACTGGGCTTGACAGGAGAAATTCGGCGCGTGAATCGTATCGAACAACGTATCAACGAAGCTGCTAAGTTAGGCTTTACTAAGATTTATGTACCTAAGAATTCCTTGCCAGGAATCACTCCGCCCAAGGAAATTCAGGTCATTGGCGTGACAACGATTCAGGAAGTTTTGAAAAAGGTCTTTGCATAATCCGTGACAAATTCTCTTAAAAATGATAAGATAGGAGAAATATTTGACTATCAAATTTTCAAGGAGGGAATCGTGTCGTATTTTGAACAGTTTATGCAAGCTAATCAGGCTTATGTTGCCTTACATGGGCAGTTAAATCTGCCACTTAAACCCAAAACAAGAGTAGCTATTGTGACCTGTATGGACTCTCGTCTGCACGTTGCGCAAGCTCTGGGCTTGGCACTTGGGGATGCTCATATCTTGCGGAATGCAGGTGGTCGAGTGACTGAAGACATGATTCGTTCGCTAGTTATTTCCCAGCAACAAATGGGGACAAGAGAGATTGTGGTATTGCACCATACAGACTGTGGTGCTCAGACCTTTGAAAATGAACCTTTTCAGGAGTATTTAAAAGAGGAATTAGGTGTAGATGTGTCAGACCAGGACTTCTTGCCCTTCCAAGATATAGAAGAGAGTGTACGCGAGGATATGCAACTGCTTATCGAGTCTCCCCTAATACCAGACGATGTCACTATCTTTGGTGCCATTTACAATGTTGATACAGGAAGTATGACAGTCGTAGAATTATAAATACTTCATTTAGAAAGAAAGTGTATGAAGAAAAGCAGTATTTTATTTATTTTTATTTTATTGCTATGTATTGGTTTACAGTATGAAACCATCTACTATACGGACGGTTCGAGGTCAGGTGCGGAATATGGACTAATGGGAGTTTCTATCTTTCTAGCTCTCTTTTACATGATTCCGGCTCTTTATTTTCTCTTCCGTATTGGGAAAAAATGGGAATTGCCAAAGAAGGTTTTGATTCTGTCTTTATTGGGAGGGATGTTCCTTTCAGGCTGGTTGTCTAGCTTTGCGAATACCTATATCCATGATTTGCTGGGTATGCTTTTTCCAGATAGTACATTTTTAAATGCCTTTGAAAGTGCTATTGTGGCTCCTTTGGTAGAAGAACCCTTGAAATTATTGCCACTTGTTTTTGTTTTGGCTTTGATTCCTGTGCGAAAATTAAAATCTTTGTTTTTACTTGGAATTGCTTCCGGTTTGGGATTCCAAATGATTGAGGATATTGGTTATATTCGTACGGATTTGCCAGAGGGCTTTGACTTTACTATTTCGCGAATTTTAGAGCGTATCATCTCAGGAATTGCCTCTCACTGGACTTTTTCAGGTCTAGCTGTAGTAGGTGTTTACTTGCTTTACAGAGCCTATAAAGGACAGAAGGTTGGCAAGAAACAGGGCCTTATTTTTCTAGGTTTAGCCTTGGGAACTCACTTCTTGTTTAACTCTCCTTTTGTGGAGTTGGAAACAGAGTTGCCTTTAGCGATTCCAGTGGTTACGGCTATTGCTCTCTATGGTTTTTATCATGCTTATTGCTTTGTTGAGAAACACAATGAGTTGATGACCTAGAATATTTTTCAAAAGAATGATGCAAGGGTACAAATATGGTGCCCTTCTTTTATTTTTGATTGAAAAATAGTGCAAAAAGCGCTACAATGGTAGATGGAAAATCTTGTGAAAAGCACAAGTTATACATATATACCGGAGGAAATCATGTCTTTTTCTGATTTAAAGCTGTTTGCCCTTTCTTCTAATAAAGAATTGGCAGAACGTGTGGCGCAGGAGATTGGGATAGAGTTGGGGAAATCAAGTGTTCGCCAATTTTCAGATGGAGAGATTCAGGTCAACATTGAAGAATCAATCCGTGGGAAACACGTCTTTATCCTACAATCAACTAGTTCGCCTGTAAATGACAATCTGCTTGAAATTTTGATTATGGTAGATGCTTTGAAGCGTGCGAGTGCAGAATCTGTCAATGTTGTCATGCCTTACTATGGGTATGCACGTCAGGATAGAAAGGCGAGAGCGCGTGAGCCAATCACTTCAAAACTTGTCGCAAATATGCTTGAAGTAGCTGGAGTGGATCGTTTATTGACCATCGACTTGCATGCTGCGCAAATTCAAGGATTCTTTGATATTCCTGTGGATCATTTGATGGGTGCTCCTCTGATTGCAGATTATTTTGAGCGTCGTGGTATGGTTGGTTCTGACTATGTGGTTGTCAGCCCGGACCATGGAGGGGTGACTCGTGCTCGTAAGTTGGCAGAATTTTTGAAAACATCTATCGCTATTATTGATAAACGTCGTAGCGTTGATAAGATGAATACTAGTGAAGTTATGAACATCATCGGTAAGGTTGAAGGCAAGACTTGTATCTTGATTGATGATATGATTGATACCGCTGGAACGATTTGTCATGCGGCAGATGCTCTTGCGGAAGCTGGTGCTGTTGAAGTCTATGCAAGCTGTACGCACCCAGTTCTTTCTGGTCCTGCTACGGACAATATCCAAAAATCAGCTATTAAGAAATTGGTTGTTTTGGATACTATCTATCTGCCAGAAGAGCGTTTGATTGATAAGATTGAGCAGATTTCAATCGCTCATCTTCTAGGGGATGCTATCGTACGTATTCATGAAAAACGACCACTTTCTCCACTTTTCGGTATTGAGAAAAAAATTTAATGACCAAGCCTGAGATGGTTCTCAGGTTTTTTCGTCTTTTTTCCGAATAAATATAGTCAATTGAAACAAGAACAAGACAAAAGAGCCTCGTAAAAGGTATTGCAACTTGGTAATACCTTTTTGAGATGCTTTTTGATATGAGCCCATGTCTTCTCAATAGGATTGTACTCAGGTGAGTAGGGAGGAAGGGGTAAAAGTTTATGCCCAAACTCTTCACACAAGAATTCTATTCTAGCTATTCTATTGGAATCTTGCATTATCCATAATAATAACTGAGGGTGTATTTAATGTCGGTAAGAGAAATTTCTGAAAGCAAGCTTCAAAAAAGTCGCTCGTCATTGTTTCTTGGTAAGTTATTGGAGCGATTAACTCACCATTTGTTAGCCCTGCAACCAAAGAAATCCCCTGATATCTTCTTCCAGAGACTTTACCTCCTATTAACTGACCTTTTGATGAGCAACCATATTCTCGATAAAAGTAAGTATCGAATCCTGTTTCATCAATATAAACAGGTGCTAAGTGCTTTAAACTATTAAAATTCTTAAGAAATAAGGATACTTTTTCTGGGTCTTGTTCATAGTAGGTGTGGTTCTTTTTTTCGAGTGTACCCCATAAATTTGAGCGCATAGTGGATAGTAGTTGGATGACAGCCAAATTCAGAAGCTATTTCAGTCAAATAAGCGTCTGGATTGTCAGTAAGATAGTTTTTAAGTCTATCTTTATCAACTTTTCTTGGTTTTGTTCCTTTTACTTGATGGTTTAGCTCTTCTGTTCCCTCTTTTAGCCTTAACCAGCCATAAATGGTATTACGTGAGATTTGGAAAACCTGTGATGCTTTTGTTATACTACCTGTTCGCTCACAATAGCCGAGAACTTTTTTACGAAAATCTATTGAATATGCCATAAGAAGATTATACAACATTGTGTACTGTTTTTGGTTCATTTTACTATAGATAGAAGCAGTGAATCTAGCAAACCTAGATTTAAAAATGTGCTATAATGAAAGGAGAGAAAGAATGATTCTAAGACATCCGGGCATTAGCTCAACCAATGATTTGGACGCTAAGAAAATTTTCAGCAATCCAGAAATCACTTGTCAATTTATTCGCGATATGCTGGATTTACCAGCAAAAAATGTGACCATTTTGGAAGGAAGTAACATTCACGTCTTGCCTTCTCTGCCCTATTAAGCACAAGATTTCTATACCAGTATTGATGTCTTGGTGGAGTTGGATAATGGAACCCAAGTAATCATTGAAATTCAAGTTCATCATCAGAATTTTTTCATCAATCTCCTGTGGGCTTACTTGTGCAGTCAGGTCAATCAAAATCTAGAAAAAATTCGCCAATAAGAAGGAAACGCTCACCAAAGTTATAAACACATCGCATCAGTATACGCAATAGCTATTGTGGATAGTAATTACTTTCAGGATGATTAAGCTTTTCATAGCTTTAGTATGCGAGAGGGAACGACAGGTGAAGTCTTAACCATCACAAACAATGGACAGGAAAACCATCTAGTCAAGATGGTATTCTTGGAATTAAAAAATACAGAGAAACCAGCAAGGATAGCGTTCGCAAGCCATGGTTGGAGTTTTTCGGGAATAAACCCTTTACCCAGCGCCTCGAGCGAGCCATCAGCCAAGCAGACCAACTGCTAGATTACAAGAGCTGGTCCGAGGAGGACAGGAAAATGTTTAGTCAACTACGTATGCGTGAAGAACAAGCCTTACTCGCTCATGACTATGCATTGGAACAAGCGGAGGAAAAAGACTTAGAGCGTGGTCGTGCAGAGGGGCTTGAACAGGGACTGGAGCGTGGTCTTGAACGTGGACGAGCTGAAGGGATTGAACAAGGGCGAGAAGAAGGCTTGGAACGTGGGAAACTTTTTGCCTTTCTGGATATGGTTCGCCAAGGACTTCTGACTTCCGAGGTTGCCAGCCATCAGCTGGGTATGAGCGTCGCTGAGTTTGAGTCCTTGCTATGAGGTCACATTTTTTTAATATAGTAGAAAGTTAATGAAATGGCGAGTTATTTCTAAAATACTTGTCATTTTTGCTTGACATTTGGAAGGGGGATAGGATAATACCATAGAAGTGAGTTCTGTCCAACTATCGATATGGATTAGATATGTGAAGTTTGACTCAAAGTTTAAGAAATTTGTGAGATTTTCACTTGGGAGATACGGTATTTGAAGGGTATTTCATCTCACAAAGGTGTTTTTTCAACCTTTTTTGAAAAAAATGAAAGCTCTTCTAGGCATAAGAAAACACCTCTGTGTTATACTTGTTGTTCAACCACAAACACAAGAAAGGCACAGAGATGCAAGACAATTATACTACAAAAGCCAAACAAAAGAAGGAAAATCAAATAGAGAAATTGCCTCTTTGCTTGGAAAAGCTCCTCAAACTATCCACACTGAAATCAAGCGTGGGACAGTCTGACAATGTCTTGGAAAAGGGCGCTTCAAAGAGGTTTATTCTACCGACTATGCTCAACAGTCTTATGAAAACAATCGCAGGCGCTCGGTCAAGAAATCAAGCTTAACCAAAGAACTAAAGGAAAAGATTCTCCATTATCATAATCAAAAGTTTTCTCCTGAAATGATGGTTATGGCTAAAGGGGTTAACGTGGGAATTTCAACCATTTACTATTGGATTCATCATGGAAAATTGGGATTAATACTAGACTAAAATCAAAAAGCATTATATAATAGTAATATGAAATCAACTAAAGAAGAAATCCAAGCTATCAAAACACTTTTAAAAGACTCTAGTACAGCTAAATATCATAAACGCCTTCAAATCGTTCTATTTCGTCTGATGGGTAAATCTTATAAAGAGATTATAGAGCTTTTAGACTGTAATCAAACAACGATTTGGCCAACTGTAAAAAAATATGAGGAGTTCGGACTCGACTCTCTCCTTCAAGAAACACGTGGTTGTCGTAACCATGCACATATGACAATTGAGGAAGAGAAAGCCTTTCTTGCCCGTCATTTGAAGGCTGCAGAGGCAGGAGAATTTGTTACAATTGATGCCTTATTTCAGGCTTATACAAAGGAGTTAGATCCTTCCTACACACGTGATGCCTTTTATCAACTCTTGAAGCGCCATGGTTGGCGAAATATTAGGCCACGTCCAGAACATCCCAAGAAAGCAGACGTTCAAACCATTGTCGCGTCTAAAAATAAAATCTCAATTCAAGAAGACAAGAAAGCGCTTTAAAACCAGTAGGCATTTTCGTAAGGTTCGCTTGATGTACCAAGATGAGGCTGGTTTCGGTAGAATCAGTAAACTGGGATCTTGTTGGGCTCCAATAGGAGTAGGTCCACATGTCCATAGTCACTATATACGAGAATTTTGCTATTGTTATGGAGCTGTTGATGCCCATACAGGCGAATCATTTTTCTTAATCGCTGGTGGATGTCATACTGAGTGGATGAACGCCTTTTTAGAAGAGCTTTCACAAGCTTATTCAGATGATTATCTTTTACTCGTTATGGACAATGCCATATGGCATAATAAAAGCGCTGAATCGGTCAATCAGGCTCTAAAACTCATCTTAAAACAAGACAAGATTCTGTCCATCACGGCAGATAATGGTACAGAATTTAACCGCTTGTCTGATGTATTTTCTGAGGAACATATCTATTATGCGCACCCCTATGCCTCTTGGGAAAGGGGAACTGATGAGAATCACAACAGGCTCATTCGGAGATGGTTACCTAAGGGAACTAAGAAAACGACTCCCAAAGAAGTCGCATTCATCTAAAATTGGATTAATAACTATCCTAAAAATGCTTGAACTACAAATCACCCAGAGAAGACTTCTTGATGGCTAACTTGAACTTGAAATTTGGCTTTTTTGAAAAAATAGGTAAAAAGTTTAAAAACTCGAAGAAAACTCTTGACAAATCCTGCAAATATTTATATAATCTATGGTAGTAAGGTAGTCTTACGAAAAAATATTTTAAAGAAAAACAAAGGAGATAAAACGATGAAAAAAGTTTTATTGACAAGCGCAGTCGCTCTTGCAGCATTTGGTGCTGTACAAGCTGTTTCAGCTGATACAGCAACTTTTAGTGAGGCTAATGTTCAAACATTGCCAAATGCTAAACCTGCAGCTGATGAGAGAACAGAACCAAGTGCAGAAGTTTCTAAACTCTTTAAAGAAGCAGCAGAAGCAGCAGAAGCAGCAGCTAAACGTGGAGAAGAAGCAAGTGGTAAAGTTAATACTACTGAAAATGGTGATTTGACTATTGATGATATTAAGTCTCACCTTGCATCTCAACAATCTCAACAATCTAATAAACAAAGAGTTGTTACCGATAGATATGTTAAGGTTTATGATAAAGAAGGTAATGAACTGAAACTTGATGGTAAAGCAGTTGAGATTAAGTATGAAAAATCAGCTAATAGTACTGTTGAAGTTAAAACTAAACGTGGAACATATAAATTAACAGTTCGAGTACAAAATGGTAAAGCAACCCTTTTGAAAACTCCTCAATTAGTAGCTTCTGCTGAAACACCTGCTCAAAAAGCTGAATGGATTAAATCAGGTTCTCGCTGGTGGTACAAACACGCTGATGGTTCTTACACAACTAATGGTTGGGAAAAAATCAATGGCACTTGGTACTATTTCGACCAAGCTGGTTGGATGACAACTGGTTGGGTTAAAGACAATGGTACTTGGTACTACCTAAACGACAACGGTTCAATGGCAACTGGTTGGGTTAAAGATAACGGTACTTGGTACTACTTGAAATCATCAGGTGCAATGGCAACTGGTTGGTATCAAGTTGGTGGTAAATGGTACTACTCATACGCGTCAGGAGCTCTTGCAGTTAATACAACTGTAGATGGTTATAAAGTAAACCACAACGGTGAGTGGGTTAAATAATCCAAGATAATTTAAAACTAGGAGAGTTCTCTCCTAGTTTTTTTGCTCTTTGTTAGCTATAGGGGTAGAGTTTTTGGCATTTTCCTTGCAACTCCGTCTATTGGTTAGAAGAAAATAAAAAGTGAACAAGACGATATTTCAGTCGTAACCGCCCAATAACGAAGTATATTGAAAAATCTCCAGACTAGAGAACTCACGGATAGTTCCTAATCTGGAGATTTCTTATTTGCACTTTTCTTGTACAACTTTAGTCCATGGTAAATAAGCCTCTAAAACCTCTTTGTTTACGAGAGTTTCCTCGTTTGGAAGACATTCTAGAAGATAGGATAGATATTTTTCACTATTTAGTTGATGACGTTTAGCTGTTTCCAACAAGCTCATAATAATAGCTCTTGCTTTAGCTCCTTCAAAATTTTGAGAAAACAACCACCCTCGCTTTTTAAAATTTAGCTTAGGCTAAAAGAGTCCACTGGACTCTTTTACTCCGTCCCATAACCAATGATTTAATGGCGCGTTCAGCTAGATTATTGGAAAGGACCAGATGTCCGTCTTTTAAAATGGTCTTAAAGGTTTCTTCATACTTGAGGCTGTATTCAATAGCCCTTCCTAGTTTTGAACCTGCTAAAACTGACTGACATCGACACCAAGCAAAGAAATCTTCCATTAGGGGGTGGAGCTCTTCTTGACGTTTCTGTAGTCGTTCATCAGCTGGCAAAGCATGCAATCGCTTTTCACCTGCTTTTAAGGCCTAGTTTAAGACTAAGTTAGAACAAGGAAAACATTACAATGTAGCCATCATCCACCTTGCAAAAAAACTTATCCGAACCATGTTTTATCTCCTAAAAAAGAGCTACCATTTGACGAACAAAAAGTGATGTAATTTCTGAAATTAACACAAGATTACCTTTGAAAAAAATGGACTTTTTCAAGGGATTTTTGCCGTGCTCTAAAATCATCGCTAAATCATCAAATTGAAATAAGAAATATTTTAGATAAACTATTGACTTTTTTTATAGTTTGTCTTTCATTATAGCACATTTTTAAATCTAAGTTTACTAGTTTCAATGCTTCTATCTATTTATTCGGGAAAAAGTTTGAAAAATACTTGCTCTAGCTCTTCCCAATGGTATTTTTTGATTCTTTCCTTTATAATGGGTGTATGGATAAGAAAAAATTATTATTGATTGATGGGTCTTCTGTTGCTTTTCGGGCGTTTTTTGCACTCTATCAGCAGTTGGACCGTTTTAAGAATGCGGCTGGTTTGCATACCAATGCCATTTATGGTTTCCAGTTGATGTTGAGCCATTTGTTGGAGCGGGTGGAGCCTAGTCATATTTTGGTGGCTTTTGATGCGGGAAAGACGACCTTCCGGACAGAGATGTATGCGGACTATAAGGGTGGTCGGGCTAAGACTCCTGATGAGTTTCGTGAGCAATTTCCTTTCATTCGTGAGTTGCTGGATCATATGGGGATTCGTCACTATGAGCTGGCTCAGTATGAGGCGGATGACATCATTGGGACGCTGGATAAGCTAGCTGAGCAGGATGGTTTTGATATTACCATTGTCAGTGGGGACAAGGACTTGATTCAGCTGACGGATGAGCATACGGTGGTTGAGATTTCCAAGAAAGGTGTGGCTGAGTTTGAGGCCTTTACGCCAGATTACCTCATGGAAGAAATGGGCCTCACACCAGCTCAGTTTATCGATCTCAAGGCGCTCATGGGTGATAAGTCGGATAATATCCCTGGGGTGACCAAAGTCGGTGAAAAGACGGGTATTAAGCTCTTGCTGGAGCATGGTTCGCTTGAGGGGATTTATGAAAATATTGATGGAATGAAGACTTCTAAGATGAAGGAAAATCTCATCAATGACAAGGAACAGGCCTTTTTGTCTAAAACACTAGCGACCATTGATACCAAGGCACCGATTGCGATTGGTTTAGAGGACTTGGTCTATAGTGGTCCAGATGTTGAAAATCTTGGGAAATTCTACGATGAGATGGGCTTCAAACAGCTAAAGCAGGCTTTAAATGTGTCGTCAGCTGATGTGTCTGAGAGTTTGGATTTTACTATTGTTGACCAAATCAGTCAAGATATGCTGAGTGAAGAGTCTATCTTCCACTTTGAGCTTTTTGGTGAGAATTACCATACGGATAATTTGGTTGGATTTGCCTGGTCTTGTGGGGATAAGCTCTATGCCACAGACAAGCTTGAGCTGTTGCAAGACCCGATTTTCAAGGATTTCTTAGAAAAAACATCTCTGAGAGTTTATGACTTTAAGAAGGTTAAAGTTCTTTTGCAACGTTTTGGTGTGGATTTGCAGGCGCCTGCTTTTGACATCCGTTTGGCTAAATACCTCCTTTCGACTGTGGAGGACAATGAAATTGCGACCATCGCTAGTCTTTATGGTCAGACTTACTTGGTTGATGATGAAACTTTCTACGGTAAGGGTGTTAAAAAGGCCATTCCTGAACGTGAGAAATTCTTGGAACACTTAGCTTGTAAACTTGCTGTTTTGGTAGAAACAGAGCCTATTTTACTTGAAAAACTCAGCGAAAATGGGCAATTAGAGCTTCTTTATGATATGGAGCAACCTCTGGCTTTTGTCCTTGCCAAGATGGAAATTGCTGGGATTACGGTCAAGAAAGAGACCTTGCTTGAGATGCAGGCTGAAAATGAGCTTGTCATTGAAAAACTGACTCAAGAGATTTACGAGTTGGCTGGTGAGGAGTTTAATATCAACTCGCCTAAGCAGTTGGGCGTGCTTCTCTTTGAAAAATTGGGACTTCCTTTAGAATACACTAAAAAAACCAAGACAGGTTATTCGACAGCGGTGGATGTCTTGGAACGCTTGGCTCCTATTGCTCCGATTGTTAAGAAAATCCTAGACTACCGTCAAATTGCTAAGATTCAATCGACTTATGTAATTGGCTTGCAGGACTGGATTTTGGATGATGGCAAGATTCATACTCGTTATGTGCAGGATTTGACCCAAACAGGTCGTCTGTCTAGTGTAGATCCAAACCTGCAAAACATTCCTGTGCGTTTGGAACAAGGGCGCTTGATTCGGAAGGCCTTTGTGCCAGAGTGGGAGGATAGTGTATTGCTCAGCTCGGACTATTCACAAATTGAATTGCGCGTTTTGGCGCATATTTCTAAGGATGAGCACTTGATTAAGGCCTTCCAAGAGGGGGCAGATATCCATACTTCGACAGCCATGCGGGTCTTTGGCATTGAGCGTCCTGAGGATGTGACTGCAAACGATCGTCGCAATGCCAAGGCGGTTAACTTTGGAGTGGTTTATGGTATTTCAGACTTTGGTTTGTCTAATAATTTAGGCATTAGCCGTAAGGAAGCCAAAGCCTATATTGATACCTACTTTGAACGCTTCCCAGGTATTAAAAATTACATGGATGAAGTGGTGCGTGAGGCGCGTGATAAGGGCTATGTGGAGACCCTTTTCAAGCGTCGTCGTGAGTTGCCAGATATCAATTCGCGTAACTTCAACATTCGTGGTTTTGCGGAGCGGACAGCTATCAACTCACCTATCCAGGGTTCAGCAGCAGATATTCTCAAGATTGCCATGATTCAGCTAGACAAGGCTCTAGTTGAGGGTGGTTATCAGACTAAGATGCTTCTGCAAGTGCACGATGAAATCGTCCTTGAAGTTCCTAAATCTGAATTGGTAGAGATGAAAAAATTGGTCAAACAAACCATGGAAGAAGCCATTCAACTCAGTGTTCCCCTCATCGTAGATGAAAATGAAGGGGCAACCTGGTACGAGGCTAAATAAAAAGGGGGCTAGTCCTCCTTTTTGTAGTAGAATTCTGCAAGCCTTTTCAAATTGTGCTATACTGATGAAAGAGGAGGATTTTTATGAGTCAAGAATTTATCAATCCAAGTGATGGCGTGATTCGTCAGTATCTCGCAACGAGTAAAACCCTTGCTGTTGTGGGTTTGTCAGACCGTGAGGAAACAACCAGCAATCGAGTGACCAAGGAAATGCAGGCTCGGGGTTATAAAATTATCCCAGTCAATCCCAAGGCGGCAGGTGGCGAAATATTGGGTGAAAAGGCTTATGCTAGCCTTGCTGAGATTCCTTTTCCTGTAGATATTGTCAATGTTTACCGTCGCAGTGAGTTTTTGCCTGATGTGGCGCGTGATTTTCTCAAAGCTGATGCCAAGATTTTTTGGGCACAGCTAGGACTTGAAAATCTAGAAGCGGAAGAGATCTTGCGTGCTGGTGGATGCGATGACATCGTGATGAATCGCTGCATCAAGAGAGAACATACTCGCTTGATTAAGGAAGCATAAGAAAAAGGTAGCTGATGGGCTACCTTTTGTGTTATACTCAATGAAAATCAAAGAGGAAACTAGGAAACTAGCCGCAGACTGCTCAAAACACCGTTTNNAAGTCAGTAACATATATACAGCAAGGCGACGTTGACGTGGTTTGAAGAGATTTTCGAAGAGTATTAGAAAATGCCGATAAGGGTCTGCATACCAAGAGTGGTGAGGATGATGGCAATCCAGCAGATGGCTCCGAGAACAATGGATTTTCCACTGGATTTGACCATAGCGACCAGATTGGTTTTGAGACCGATAGCACTCATGGCCATGACAATAAGGAATTTAGAGAGTTCTTTGAGAGGGGTAAAGAAACTACTGGATACACCTAGAGAGGTGAGTAGTGTAGTGAGGAGAGAGGCAAGGATAAAGTAAAGGATAAAAAGTGGGAAGACTTTTTTCAGTTGTAGGCTTTGCTTGTTTTCTTGTTGGCGACTTTGCCAGTAGGATAGAAAGAGCGTGATAGGGATAATGGCCAAAGTACGTGTGAGTTTAACAATGGTTGCAGACTCGAGGGTATTGCTTTGGTAAAGACTGTCCCAAGCGCTGGCGGCAGCCGTTACAGAGGAAGTGTCGTTGACCGCAGTCCCTGCAAAGAGGGCGAAGCCTTCATTGGATAGATGAAGCCAGGTGCCGAGGGTTGGAAAGATGAGCGCAGCCAAGACATTGAAGAAAAAGATAACGGAAATGGATTGGGCTACTTCCTTTTCCTTAGCATCAATAACGGGCGCTGTCGCAGCAATGGCAGAACCACCACAGATTGAAGAACCTACTCCAACCAAGGTAGCCAGTTTTGTATCCAGGGCAAAGAAGCGCTGGAAGAAGTAGGCAATAATCAGAGCTATTGAAATGGTGGATAGGATGACAGGGAGAGAAGATTGCCCAACTGCGAAGACTTGCGAGATATTGAGACCAAAACCAAGCAAGACAACGGCATACTGGAGCAATTTTTTAGAACTAAAGGTCAATCCCGCATCCAGTTGTTTATAAGACGAGAGAAAGGGATGTAGGAGCATTCCCATGAAAATGGCAAAAACGGGCGCGCCAATGACAGGGAAGAATCCTCCTAAGTACCAAGATACGATAGAAATGAGAAGGCAGGCCAAGATACCTGCTCCATTTTTTGATAGAAATGACATAAAAACCTCCAAATAAAATCTTTTACCATTATAGACATAAAAACAGGAAAAGTAAAGTAGAAAGTGGAAAGTTATTCTATTATGTATTTTTGCGGTCGGGGGGCTTTTGTAGTATAATAGAGATACGTTTTTACAGTAGGAGGTATCTATGGACTTAACTAAGCGCTTTAATAAACAGTTAGATAAGATTCAAGTTTCGTTGATTCGTCAGTTTGACCAGGCTATTTCGGAGATTCCTGGGGTCTTGCGTTTGACCTTGGGGGAACCTGATTTTACAACGCCAGATCATGTCAAGGAGGCGGCCAAGCGAGCGATTGACCAGAACCAATCCTACTATACAGGGATGAGTGGTCTGCTGACTCTACGTCAGGCAGCCAGTGACTTTGTTAAGGAAAAGTACCAACTGGACTATGCTCCTGAAAATGAAATCCTGGTTACAATTGGGGCGACAGAGGCTTTATCTGCGACTTTGACAGCTATTTTGGAAGAGGGAGACAAGGTGCTCTTGCCAGCTCCTGCCTATCCAGGTTATGAACCGATTGTCAATCTAGTTGGGGCAGAGATTGTCGAGATTGACACAACTGAAAATGGTTTTGTCTTGACTCCTGAGATGTTGGAAAAGGCCATTTTGGAGCAGGGAGACAAGCTCAAGGCGGTTATTCTCAACTATCCAGCTAATCCGACAGGAATTACCTATAGTCGGGAGCAGTTGGAGGCCTTGGCAGACGTTTTACGCAAGTACGAAATTTTCGTTGTCTGTGATGAGGTTTACTCAGAATTGACCTATACAGGCGAAGCCCATGTATCTCTAGGAACGATGTTGAGAGACCAGGCTATCATTATCAATGGTCTATCTAAATCGCATGCTATGACCGGTTGGCGTTTGGGACTAATTTTCGCTCCTGCGGCCTTCACAGCTCAGTTAATCAAGAGTCACCAGTACTTGGTGACTGCCGCAAATACCATGGCGCAACACGCTGCGGTGGAGGCCTTGACGGCTGGTAAAAACGATGCGGAGCCTATGAAGAAGGAATATATCCAGCGTCGTGATTATATTATCGAGAAAATGACTGCTCTTGGTTTTGAGATTATCAAACCAGACGGTGCCTTCTATATCTTTGCTAAGATTCCAGCTGGTTACAACCAAGACTCCTTTGCCTTTCTAAAGGATTTTGCTCAGAAGAAGGCTGTTGCCTTTATCCCTGGTGCTGCCTTTGGGTGTTATGGAGAAGGTTATGTTCGCCTGTCTTATGCAGCCAGCATGGAGACTATCAAAGAAGCCATGAAACGACTTGAGGAGTATATGAGAGAAGCATGATTCAGTCTATCACGAGTCAAGGCTTGGTGCTCTATAATCGCAATTTTCGTGAGGATGACAAGCTCGTCAAGATTTTTACAGAGCAGGTTGGCAAACGCATGTTTTTTGTCAAACACGCTGGTCAGTCTAAGCTGGCGCCTGTTATTCAGCCCTTGGTGCTGGCACGATTTCTCTTGCGAATCAATGATGACGGACTCAGTTACATCGAAGACTATCATGAGGTCATGACTTTTCCCAAGATTAATAGTGACCTCTTTGTCATGGCCTATGCGACCTATGTGGCAGCTCTTGCAGATGCTAGTTTGCAGGACAATCAGCAGGATGCTCCCTTGTTTGCTTTTTTGCAAAAGACTTTGGAGTTGATGGAAGCAGGCTTGGATTATCAGGTTTTGACCAATATTTTTGAAATTCAAATTTTGACTCGATTTGGGATCAGCCTTAATTTTAATGAGTGTGTCTTTTGCCATCGGGTCGGTCAGGCTTTTGACTTTTCTTTCAAATATGGAGCCTGCCTCTGTTCAGAGCATTATCATGAGGATGAGAGACGTTGCCATCTCAATCCCAATATCCCTTATCTGCTCAATCAATTTCAAGCCATTGATTTTGAGACCTTGGAGACCATTTCGCTCAAGCCCGATATCAAGCAAGACTTACGCCAGTTTATGGATCAGCTCTACGAAGAGTACGTTGGGATTCACCTAAAATCAAAGAAATTTATTGATTCCCTAGCAGACTGGGGACAATTACTAAAAGAGGAAAAGAAATGAAAAAAATCGCAGTAGATGCCATGGGGGGCGATTACGCACCTCAAGCCATCGTTGAGGGTGTCAATCAAGCCCTAGCTGACTTTTCAGATATTGAGGTTCAACTCTACGGAGATGAAGCTAAAATCAAGCAATATCTGACAGCGACAGAGCGCGTCAGCATTATCCATACGGATGAAAAGATTGATTCAGACGATGAACCTACGAGAGCTATTCGGAAGAAGAAAAATGCCAGTATGGTATTGGCGGCCAAGGCTGTCAAAGAAGGAGAAGCAGACGCTGTTCTCTCGGCTGGGAATACAGGTGCCTTGTTGGCGGCAGGATTCTTCATCGTGGGTCGTATCAAGAACATCGATCGTCCTGGACTTATGTCGACTTTGCCGACTGTAGATGGGAAGGGGTTTGACATGCTGGACCTCGGTGCCAATGCAGAAAATACAGCCCAGCACCTCCATCAATATGCGGTTCTAGGTTCTTTCTATGCTAAAAATGTCCGTGGCATTGCGCAACCACGTGTTGGCTTACTTAACAATGGAACAGAGAGTAGCAAGGGTGACCCGCTTCGTAAGGAAACTTACGAATTACTAGCAGCTGATGAAAGTTTGAACTTTATCGGAAACGTGGAAGCACGTGATTTGATGAATGGCGTTGCGGATGTTGTCGTGGCAGATGGTTTCACGGGAAACGCTGTGCTCAAATCCATCGAAGGGACAGCCATGGGAATCATGGGATTGCTCAAGACAGCTATTACAGGTGGTGGTCTTCGAGCGAAACTAGGCGCACTCCTTCTCAAGGATAGCCTCAGAGGTTTGAAAAAACAGCTCAACTACTCAGATGTTGGTGGAGCGGTCTTGTTTGGTGTCAAGGCACCTGTTGTCAAGACTCATGGCTCAAGCGATGCCAAGGCTGTTTATAGTACGATTCGCCAGATTCGTACCATGCTAGAAACAGACGTAGTTGCCCAGACTGCGCGTGAATTTTCAGGAGAATAAAAGAGATGACAGAAAAAGAAATTTTTGACCGTATTGTAACCATTATCCAAGAGCGACAGGGAGAGGACTTTGTCGTGACAGAATCCTTGAGTCTGAAAGACGATTTGGATGCTGACTCAGTTGACTTGATGGAGTTTATCTTGACACTGGAAGATGAATTTAATATCGAAATCAGCGACGAAGAAATTGACCAACTCCAAAGTGTAGGAGATGTTGTTAAAATCATTCAAGCAAAATAGAAATCGGAGTTCCAAGGCATTTGCTTTGGAATTTTTTATTTGGCTTAATACTCTTCGAAAATCTCTTCAAACCATGTCAGCTCTATCTGCCACCTCAAAACAGTGTTTT
>NZ_VMKU01000083.1:0-1192 GCF_013276315.1 Streptococcus sp. 2741
ATTTTCATTGAGTATTAAATTGTGCTATCGATTGTCATCATCTGTCATCATCTTGCTAGAAAAAAGGATTGAAGGTTTTTTCGTGAGCGATAGTAGTAGCTGGACCATGTCCTGGATAGACATCGTAGTTTGGTAGGGTGAAGAGTTGGGTCTGGATACTATGAAGGAGTTGCTCTGTACTACCAGTCGGAAGATCCGTCCGTCCAATTGTTTCGCGGAACAGAGCATCTCCCGTCAAGACTAGGTGAGCATCAGGAAAGACTAGGGAAACACCACCGATAGAGTGCCCTGGGGTCGGTAGAACCTTAAAACGAAATTCCTCTAGTTGGTATTCTTCGTGAAAGACAAAGGTGTGTTCTGCAGGTTTTGTGACCACATCTGCCATATCATCGTGGCGAGGGAGACCGGAGAGATTATCGACAGGAGTGTAGAGCCAGCTGGCTTCGCTCTCTGCGATATAGACAGGAGGATTGCCAAACGTCTCGCGAACCAAGTCCAGACTCATGATATGGTCATAATGAGCGTGGGTCAATAGAATGGCACAGATCGGTTTGTTGAGGTTCTCGATTGTCTGACGAATGGCTTCCCATTGACTACCAGGATCTACAACGATGAGGTGTTTTTCACCTTCCAGGTAATAGGTGTTTTCATAGGCAACAGGATTCACAGTTTTATGGATTTTCATTTTATCTCCAATCTCAAAGAATGTACTAAATTAAGTATAGCACAGTTAGGGAGAATAGGTAAGGATTTAGAATGAACTTAAAAACCAGCATGACTAGATGAAGACAGGCTGGTTCTCAATTTATCACTATTGGAAAGGTGTCAATTGCCCTTCATAGGTTGCATAAACTCCGTCACTAGCTTGTTTGATAGATGTGATGTTTAGAGTGCCACCGTAGTTGGCTTCTCATTTGTCGCTATATTCACTATAAGTTATCCTATTGGGCAGGTTCTGGTCGTTAGCATAGTATTGAACGACTGTTTTTTTATAACTTTGCTGGCTGAATAGAAACAGGCAGCTAACTCCTAACACTAGGAGAGCAAAGATAGAAATAGCAGCTTTTTTCATAGGTGTTCTCCTTATAAACTAAAGGATAGAAGAAAGTATCTTGAGGATTTTTATACTCTTCGAAAATCTCTTCAAACTACGTCAGCGTCACCTTGCCGTATATATGGTTACTGACTTCGT
>NZ_VMKU01000083.1:1202-7052 GCF_013276315.1 Streptococcus sp. 2741
ATTTTCATTGAGTATTAATTCCAAAATCCAGTCAAGGTACCAGTGTATGTGACACGAGTTCCACCGTTTATCTTTCGTATCTTCAATGGAATTGGGGAAGTCAAAAAGTCTTTGGGTTACAATATGGTTTCCGTTCTTCTATCTCTCCTTCTATCACCTAAGTTTAAAATCTAACTTCGTAGTATATTATGGACCAATAATTCAGAATTATCAAGCAATTCTGAATTATTTTTTTCTTATTCTGTTCCAATCTAGTTTTCATATTCTTAAAAAAGTGATAAAATGGTAGGAAGAATTGGAGAGTAGAGATGCCAAAAGAAGTGAATTTAACAGGCGAAGAAGTTGTCGCTTTAACCAAAGAATATTTAACGGAAGAGGATGTCCATTTTGTCCATAAGGCCTTGGTCTATGCGGTGGATTGTCATAGTGGTCAATACCGCAAATCAGGCGAGCCTTATATCATTCACCCTATTCAAGTGGCAGGTATTCTAGCCAAACTCAAGCTGGATGCTGTAACGGTAGCTTGTGGTTTCTTGCATGATGTGGTGGAAGATACAGATGCGACCTTGGACGATTTGGAAAGAGAGTTTGGTCCCGATGTGCGCGTGATTGTTGACGGAGTCACCAAGCTTGGCAAGGTCGAGTACAAGTCTCACGAAGAGCAGTTGGCTGAAAATCATCGCAAGATGCTCATGGCCATGTCTGAGGACATCCGCGTTATCTTGGTCAAACTGTCTGACCGCTTGCACAATATGCGAACCCTGAAACATCTTCGAAAAGACAAGCAGGAGCGCATTTCCAAAGAAACTATGGAAATCTATGCCCCACTTGCTCACCGTTTGGGGATTTCCAGTGTCAAATGGGAATTGGAAGACCTGTCTTTCCGTTATCTCAACCCGACAGAGTTTTACAAGATTACCAATATGATGAAGGAAAAGCGCAGAGAGCGTGAAGCCTTGGTGGATGAGGTAGTCACAAAATTAGAGGAGTATACGATAGATCGTCACTTGAAAGGGAAGATTTATGGTCGTCCCAAGCATATTTACTCAATTTTCCGCAAAATGCAGGACAAGAGAAAACGGTTTGAGGAAATCTATGACCTGATTGCCATTCGTTGTATTTTGGATACCCAAAGTGATGTTTATGCCATGCTTGGTTATGTGCATGAGCTTTGGAAACCCATGCCTGGTCGCTTTAAGGACTACATCGCTAACCGCAAGGCAAATGGTTACCAGTCTATCCATACGACTGTCTATGGGCCAAAAGGGCCGATTGAATTCCAAATTCGGACCAAGGCCATGCACGAGGTGGCTGAGTACGGGGTTGCGGCTCACTGGGCTTATAAGAAAGGCGTTAAGGGGCAGGTTAACAGCAAGGAGTCTGCTATTGGGATGAACTGGATCAAGGAGATGATGGAGCTTCAAGATCAGGCTGATGATGCCAAGGAATTTGTGGACTCTGTTAAGGAAAACTATCTGGCTGAGGAGATTTACGTCTTTACACCAGATGGAGCTGTCCGTTCTCTTCCAAAAGATTCAGGACCTATTGACTTTGCTTATGAAATCCATACTAAAGTCGGTGAAAAAGCGACTGGTGCCAAGGTCAACGGCCGTATGGTTCCACTGACAACCAAGCTCAAAACAGGGGATCAGGTTGAAATTGTCACCAACCCCAACTCCTTTGGACCTAGCCGCGACTGGCTCAATATGGTCAAGACCAGCAAGGCGCGCAACAAGATTCGTCAGTTTTTTAAAAACCAAGATAAGGAATTATCTGTTAATAAGGGTCGTGAAATGTTGATGACCCAGTTCCAAGAAAATGGTTATGTGGCCAATAAATTTATGGACAAGCGTCATATGGACCAAGTCCTGCAAAAGACCAGCTACAAGACAGAAGACTCCCTCTTTGCGGCCATTGGTTTTGGGGAAATCGGTGCTATTACTGTCTTTAATCGTCTGACTGAAAAGGAACGTCGTGAAGAAGAACGTGCCAAGGCCAAGGCTGAGGCAGAAGAACTTGTCAAAGGTGGCGAGGTCAAGGTTGAAAATAAAGAAACCCTCAAGGTCAAGCATGAAGGTGGTGTGGTCATTGAAGGTGCTTCTGGTCTCCTAGTGCGGATTGCCAAGTGTTGTAACCCCGTGCCTGGTGATGATATTGTCGGCTACATTACCAAGGGTCGTGGTGTGGCTATTCACCGTGTGGACTGTATGAACCTGCGCGCCCAAGAAAACTACGAGCAACGTCTCCTTGATGTGGAGTGGGAAGGTCAGTACTCTAGCTCAAATAAAGAGTATATGGCTCATATTGATATTTATGGCCTCAACCGTACAGGATTGTTGAACGATGTACTGCAAGTTCTCTCAAACACAACCAAGAATATTTCAACAGTCAATGCCCAACCAACCAAGGATATGAAATTTGCCAATATCCATGTGTCCTTTGGCATTACCAACCTCTCGACGCTGACTACGGTTGTGGACAAGATTAAGAGTGTGCCAGAAGTTTACTCTGTCAAACGAACCAACGGTTAATTGTCTGAGTTCTTACTAGAAAGGCTATTATGAAAATCATTATCCAACGTGTTAAAAAAGCCCAAGTCAGTATCGAAGGTCAGGTTCAGGGAAAAATCAATCAGGGGCTCTTATTGCTGGTTGGTGTTGGACCAGAGGACCAAGAGGAAGATTTGGACTATGCTGTGAGAAAACTGGTCAATATTCGGATTTTTTCAGATGCAGAAGGCAGGATGAACCTATCTGTCAAAGATATTGAAGGAGAAATCCTTTCTATTTCCCAGTTTACCCTCTTTGCGGATACCAAGAAAGGCAATCGTCCAGCCTTTACAGAAGCAGCCAAACCTGATATGGCATCAGACTTCTATGATGTTTTCAACCAAAAACTAGCGCAAGAAGTGCCTGTTCAGATAGGTATCTTTGGAGCGGATATGCAGGTTGAGCTGGTCAATGATGGGCCAGTTACCATTATCCTAGATACTAAAAATAGATAAGAAAGATCAAGCCCAGCCGGCTTGGTTTTTCTCATCTATCATAAAATACTCCAAAAGAAATCGGTGCTTGATAGGCTTGGGGAAAGTCTTGTTTCAGGATTTGGCAGGTGCGATAGGAAGGGATGAGATGTCCTAGGATGAGGAGAGTCCCCTGAAGGAAAAGTGGGGTACCACTTAAACATATCAAGGAGAGAATCATCAGGCTATCCCATAGGAGGATTTGTAAGGCAAATCGCCAGAATCTCGGTCTAATCTGGGAATAGAGTTGACTAAAGTGGTCACAAAGCTGGTTAGAAAGATAGGTCAATAGCACAGGATGAAAGAAAATGAGCCAACCGCTATAAATTAAAATCCAATCCCAAGTAAGCCCTTCTTTAAATGTCAAAAATGCCAGCATGATTCCATCAATGACAAGGAGTTGAATGGTTTTGATGTATATGATGTTTTTCATGATAAAACCTCCTTTTTTCCTCTGTTAGTGACGGAATAGTTTATATAATTATTATACAATATTTAGTTGGATTATGGAAGCGTTTACTATCGTTTTTGATATACAAAATAGATAAGAAAACCCTGAAAATCAAACTTTCAGGGTTGGTTGGGGTACTTGAGAAATTAGTTGATTTTCTCGACATAGAGTTGTTTGGCAATGTCCATATTCACTTGTAAATCATTGTTTTTATTAAGGATAGTGAAGGTGTTGCTGAAGCCATCAAACTGCTTGACTTGGAGCGAATCACCGATGTGAAGTGAGTGCTTGTCCAGATAACTGAGAATGTCAAAGCTATCGTGCACCCGAGTCAGGCGGTAGGCGCCAGCTTCCTTGATGTCAGCTAGTGGCAGGTTATTGATTTCAACGAGGAGTTCTCCCTTGGCAGGAATAGTTCCTCCGTGGGGGCAGGTTTTAGGGAAACCTAGCAGTTTATCTAGTCTTTCCACGAACAGGTCAGAGACAGTGTGTTCCAAGACCTCAGCTTCCTCGTGAATCTGGTCACTTGTATAGTCTAAATGATGAACTAGAAAAACTTCAATCAAGCGGTGCTTACGATAGAGCTCAGAGACCAGTTTGAGGCCGAGGTCAGTCAGTAGATAGCCACATTCCTTGTCCTTTAGGATGAGGTTTTCACTCTTCATCCGTTTGATCATTTCAGTTACGGCAGGGGGAGAGACTTGCATGCGGGCAGCAATTTCCTTGTTGGTGATTTTATACAGGTCTATGCCAATTTCATAAATACATTTTAGATAATCTTCTTTATTTGGGGTCATTCGTTTCCTCTTGTCTAATATCTTTATCTAGTATATCAAAAAAAGCTAGATTTCTCTAGCTGTGACTTTTTATGTTATACTTATTGCAAGAGAAAAAACGAGGAGATGGATATGACGAAAATAGCTCTTCTTTCAGATATTCATGGAAATACCACTGCTTTAGAGGCTGTTTTGGCAGATGCTCGGCAGCTAGGAGTGGATGAATACTGGCTTTTGGGAGACATTCTCATGCCAGGGACAGGGCGTAGAAGGATTTTGGACTTGTTGGCTCAACTACCGATTACAGCTAGAGTTTTGGGAAACTGGGAAGACAGTCTTTGGCATGGTGTCCGCAAGGAATTGGATAGTACTCGTCCCAGTCAACGCTATCTCTTGCGCCAGTGCCAATATGTTTTAGAGGAAATTTCCCTAGAAGAAATCGAATTGCTCCACAATCAACCACTCCAGCTTCATCGTCAGTTTGGGGCTTTGACGGTGGGAATTAGCCATCATCTACCTGATAAGAATTGGGGGCGTGAGTTGATTCATACTGGAGCGCAAGAGGATTTTGACCGCTTGGTGACCAATCCACCTTGTGATATTGCTGTTTATGGTCATATTCACCAGCAGTTGCTTCGTTACGGTACTGGTGGGCAATTGATTGTTAATCCGGGTTCGATTGGGCAGCCTTTCTTTCTAGATGCTCAGTTGCGGAAGGACTTGCGGGCCCAGTATATGATTTTGGAGTTTGATGACAAGGGCTTGGTAGATATGAACTTCCGACGGGTAGACTACGATGTGGCAGCTGAATTGCAGCGGGCTAAAGACCTGAAACTTCCCTATTTTGAGGTTTATTATGAAAGTCTGGTCAATGGTATCCATCATACTCATAATCAGGAATTTCTGAGAGAATTGGCCCAGAAAGAGGGATACGATAGGGAGTTAGATGCCTGGTTGAAAGGTTGTAATGATTGACATTACAACTAAAAAGGGTATAATAAAAGAAAAAGAAGAGTAGAGGCAGGGATGTCTCGTAAAAAGGAGAAGAGGATGCAAATTCCAAGTAGATTTACCATTGCGACTCATATGCTGATAATCATTGCCCTCAAGGGGAAGGAAAGCAAGGTGACCAGTGATTTTTTAGCTGCTAGTGTCGGGGTCAATCCTGTCATTATCAGAAAAACCTTGTCCCAGTTGAAGAAGGCAGAGCTGATTTCAGTCGCGCGTGGAACAGGGGGAACAGAGATTGTCAAGGATCTCAAGGACATTAGTCTATTAGATGTTTATCAAGCGGTTGAGTGTCTTGGTAAGACAGGTCAACTCTTCAGTTTCCATGACAATCCGAATCCAAATTGTCCAGTTGGAGCTCATATTCATGATGTTTTGGATCAAAAATTGGAGAGAATCCAGCTGGCCATGGAGGCAGAGCTTGGTCAGACTAGTTTAGAGCAAGTTGTGGCTGATGCAGAGAGTCAGACGAAGGAGTGAATTCTTCTTTAAAATAAAAAAGCTTATGAGAAGGTTTTTATACTCAATGAAAATCAAAAAGCAAACTAGGAAGCTAGCCGCAGGTTGCTCAAAGCACCGCTTTGAGGTTGTAG